>JAUXFE010000087.1 GCA_030620215.1 Candidatus Peregrinibacteria bacterium | reverse complement strand
TTCAACAAAGCACTGCGCATCCTTCTTGCAACTAATGCCCTGATTTTAATAGCAGGAGCTATGCTTGGGCCGATTTACGCGCTTTTTGTGAAGGAAATCGGTGGTAGCTTGCTGGATGCGAGTATCGCTGGAGCTATTTTTGCATTTACAGCCGGATTAGTGACCATTTTATCCGGTAAGTTATCGGATAAAGTACGCCAGAGTGAACTTATTATGATACTGGGATATGTTTTGATGGGAACGGGATTCTTTCTATATCAATTTGTGGATTCAATAATGTTCTTATTTTCCATCCAAATTCTTATTGGCTTTGGTGAAGCGATATACTCCCCTGCTTTTGATAAACTCTATTCAGCACATCTGGACGAAGGAAAGAGTGGTACTCAGTGGGGTGCGTGGGAAGGGATGAATTATTTTACGACAGCATTCGGGGCTTTGGTCGGCGGTTTGATTGTGACGAGATTTGGATTCAATGCGATATTTATAATAATGGCAGTGCTTAGTTATATAAGTGCTGTTTATCTATTCCTTCTTTCGCCAAAGAGGGTGCTTTAGGGAAATAATGAGCTTTGTTATGTTTTTATTTGACGTTAATTGACTGTAGTTGAATAAAATGTGAAAATACTAAGGCTAAGTGCCAACGGAAATAAACCTCATTGTATTTTTATAAAGATGAATTTGACAAATTCGCTTTTTTTTGTAAAAATAACTCCCAATCAATTTAGCCCTCTTATTATGGATATACCAAAGGCGTCAGAATACGTTAGTAAATGGTTGCCAAAAGCCCAACGAGTCGATGATTTATCTGAAGAAATGTCCGAATTACGGCCAGCCGAATTAAAGAGTATAAATCAGATGCTTGTTACAGGGTTTGAATTGCGAAACACCAGATTCAGAGCATTGCTTACAAGAAAAGGCGCGGATGAAAGACATGGGAAAAATGTTCTGTCATACAGATATGACGAAAACAGGCTTGAGAATGAGATATCTTCGTATGAATTATTAAGAGATTCAATTGATCGGGCTATAAATCAATAATTTTTTTATTATGAAAATAAATAAATACGGTAAAACTGATGATTGTGACGATAATCCGCCAGAAAAGGGCTTTGATCCTGAGTATATCAGGAAAATTATTAAGGAAGCCCGTAAAAATGCTGACTCTGAAAACAAACGCACTATTTTAAAAGATCCTTACAAATCTCATAATCTAAAACCAGGTGAATTCGCAACCTTTGGAGGTGGCATAATACGTCACGGAAAAAGAGTTGATAAAACACCTACTTCAAACGCAGAAAAAATCTACCCCTCTATCCCCGAAGTTAAAAATAATACCCTAAAAATACCATCTAAAATTACTGAAGCTGATGAAATTGTAAATTTTCTGGTAGAAAGAATTGTTAATACTGAGGAACCTGCTATCAGATCTTCACTTGATAAATTTAAAGATGAGCTTTTAAATGAGGTTGTAGAAAATGCCATGGACCGTTCAGATGAATCGGCTGAAATGAAATCTCTTATGTACATTGTCCAAAGTGTAAAAGTGAGAAGAAAAGCGTCATCTTCTGATTCATCATCTTCCACAATACCTGCATTTACCAATAACATATTAGACTAGAGAGCATCAGTTTGTGTTTTCTATGATCTTCTCTAAAAACTGCACTGGATACATGGCTGGTTTTTCGGTAAGTGCCTGATGATAAATAACTGTGGATGGCGTTAGTCCAGGGGTTGTATTTGCTTCGATAATAATCAGCTCTCCTGTTTTGGTGTGCATAAAGGCATCGATTCTGGCATATCCATTTATCCCTAAAACCTTTGCGACTTTTTCCGTTCTTGCCATTGCCTTTTTTACAGCGGACGTCTTTACATAAGGAGATGGAGGTGGGGTTATGTTTACACCAGTCCCCCCTTGAAACTTTTCTTCGAGTGACAGGATATTGCCGATTGCAACTGTAATACTTGGTGACATTGCCTTCATTTTCCCCTTTTTCCCTATAACCCCTGTTGTTATTTCAATCCATTCGCTTCTTTCCTGCCACTTTATTTTATTACCGATAACACGGACTTTGTCGGTTACAACAAATTGTTCGAACATTATGTTCTTCATCGGATTGCTTGGCATATCAATAATTCCATGCTGTTTCTTTAATCTGCCTTCGGGAATCGTCGGAGTATGTTTTATGGCGTAGCGGACGTAAGTTTCTAGGTCTTTCGAGCCGTAGAGACGGGCAATACCTGCACTGCATCCATCATCAATCGGTTTGACGATTATTGTTGGAGAACCGATTTCCAGTGCTAGCTCCTTCCAATAACGTTTGTAATCGACTGATTTAAATGCTTTAAAAATTTTTAAATTTTCAAGTTTTTTTAAAGCAGAGTAAATCCCCTCTTTTTCAAGCGACGCAATGGTTTCGCCTGTTCTATATTTATTCATACAAAGTTTGGACGCGCCCCCTCCCGAGCCGTTGAATGGGACCTTCGCACGCTCTAACATTTTTTGGAGAGTCCCATCCTCCCCTATTCCGCCATGCAGGCCAATAAATACGTATTTGGACTTTTTGATAAATTGGTCGATCGTCATTTTCTCGGGGAAAAACCATGGTTCTGTAATTTCACCTTCTTCCGGCCGTAATTTTTTTATAACCCGGTTGATTAATTCGTGAAGTCGCTTCTCGTCCTTCGCGGCATCCATACATGTCTGCATCATCTCCTCAACAGTATGATTGAGTGTAAGCGCGTAAGGCAGGTGCCATACGTTGTGATTTGTATCGAGCAAATATGGTTCTGGTTCGTATTTTTCGGAGCGTTTTAGCTTAAGCCATACATTTGTGCCGGACATGACGGAGACCTGGCGTTCGGCTGTTTTGCCGCCAAACAATACATTTATACATTTACCCCGAAGGCGGGATTCGCGAATCCCGCCTTCGGGAAACGGGATATTATACCGGCGACAAGTGCTCTTCACAATATATTTCAAAACGTCCCTATGGCTCATGCCTATGCGAGCGGACTGCATAAAGAGGAAGCTATTTTGTTCCATTCCGCTAATCGGATTGAAATCTGAAAACCATAAATTTCCATCCGGCATCAACCAGCCATCAAATCTCGCAAAATCTTTCATTCCGAGAAGTTTAAATAATTGTTCTGCCTGAATCTGGATTCTTTCAATTGTCTGATTATCAAATCTTGGCGGGCAGTGATATGTGACCTGTCTGCTAGCCAGATATTTTTTTCTGTAATCGAATATCTGATGATCTTTATAACTTATTTCAATTTCCGACGGCATAATCGCAACTGGCATATTAAAGCGGTTTTGGAGGAGTATGACTGTGAATTCGATTCCTTTGCAAAATGGTTCTATGACAACTCTCGTATCCACTCTCTTTGAAAAAATCTCCTTAGCTTTCGCCAGTGCCTCATCGGGGGTTGATACGGAGTAGACTGCAATACTGGAACCACCAGTCGCAGGTTTTACAACTGCGCGTTTGATCTTATGTTCTTTAAAGAACTGATTAATAATTTTCTTATGATCTTTTAAATGGCTTTTGAGTAAAACAGACGGAAGTGTATAAAAGCCATTTTGACGTATAAATTCATTTGCATTATATTTATCAAAAGCCTGCTTACATGCATCTTCCGGTGAACCTATACACGGACATCCGTGACTTTTTAAAATACGCTGAATCTGTCCGTCCTCTCCAAAAGGGCCATGCATTACTGGGAAAGCGAGGTCGACTGTTTTTAGGAATTTAGCAAAAGCAGTTTGGCTTAACGGCTTGGCGGATGTCTTCAGTTTAAAATCAAAATCAGATGGAGTGTTTGAATAAAGTTGTGAACGGGAAATCTGA
>JAUXFE010000027.1 GCA_030620215.1 Candidatus Peregrinibacteria bacterium | reverse complement strand
TGGCTCACAGAACGACATGGCTACGATCCGACTTGATATGGGCTTGATGGGGCCTATGTTGAGCAGTTACAACAATCAAAAACATAACTTTTCCAATTTGGCAGGCTAAAATCAAAATAAAAAATTATTAATGGAAAGATTGCTGCTTATCTTTTTGATGGGAAAATATATCTTGTTATTATTGGGATAAATTTAGAAAATAAATAAAGGTTTTAAATGGGTTTTTTTATGTTAGAAAAAAGCTTCTCCCGTAAGATATTTCTTTATTTTATATAAAGGAATATTATAAATAATATAAGAGTAGCGGGTTTTGGCAGAAAAGCGCTACCCGTATACCGCTTTTTTTAAGGAGAGAAAAACAATGAATCAAACCTATTCTAACGGGGTCAAATTAACCGCTTTTGAAGCTCAAATAATCCAAAAAATGAAAGGGCATGATGGTGTTATAAAATGGCTAAGTACAATAAACCATGAAACGCGCGCCCTGTCCAGATTAGAGAAAAAAGGGGCTGTTCGTCGAATTGGTGGGGCAAAATTAGGGCCTGATACTGAGTGGCATTTACCAGGTAAAAAAGAAAGGAGGGGTGATTAGTATGATGAAAGGAAAAATTGATCAATACGGTTTTTTGTGGTTTGAGCGAATGAGAAAAACAGGTGCTGAATTGATTCGTGCTGAGTGCCACCACACAAAAAAGGCTTGTGGTGATTATTGTGCATTTTTCGGAGAAGTTGTCGAAACAGAATCTCTTATGTCTATGGAAGATGCTTCTTTTAATAAAAAAACAAAGCCTTTTTTCAGCTTAAAAATTTGTACTGTTAAGTTAATGTTTTCTGTTTTAAATGATGAGCGACTGTCTATAAAATAAGAGCGAGTTGATTTATATTCTCAGATCAATTATATTTGAGGGAAAGAATATTGATATAATTTTGATTCGAGGGGATAAATGGCATTAACAAAAAAGCATCGTGGTAAGAAAAAACTGCCTAATAAAGCAGACATCCGTCATATGGTGCAAAGTAATCCGAATCATTTTTGTAAGAATGTTTTGGGTATTAAGTTATGGCAAAAACAACAACAAATTTTAACCACTCTTTTTAACTCTAAAAATAAACGTTTAGCTGTGCCGGCTTCTTTTTCGGTCGGGAAAACCTATACGGCAGCGTCTGCCGTTCTCGCATTCCTTTATAATTACCCACCTGCAAAAGTTGTGACCTTGGCCCCTACATGGCGTCAGGTAAAAAATCTTCTTTGGCGTGATATTAGAAAGCAGCACGCCAACTCCAAAATAAAACTTGGTGGTGACCCGACTTTGACTGAATTATCTCTTGATAATGACTGGTACGCAATTGGGTTTTCCACACAAGAAGGTGATACTGCTATTGAAAGAATTACCGGGACGCATAGTCCTAATATGCTGGTGGTCTTTGACCAGGCGGCGGGGCTTGATGATGTTTACTGGGAAGGGGCAAAAGCTATTTTGACTTCAAGTAATTCCCGGTGGCTTGCATTAGGAAATACAGCGGTCTATAATTCTCGTTTTAGAAAAATCTGCGAAAATGGGACATACCCGGGGATTGGTGATTGGGATATTTTACCAATTACAGCGTATGATAGTCCTAATGTAATTGAAGGTCGAGAAGTCATCCCTGGTTTGGTCACTCGCGAATGGGTTCAAGATATGGAAGAACTCGGGGTTGATGATCCCATGTACAAAATCTTTTGCATGGCCCAATTTGTCCCCGCTGCGGATCTATTATTGGTGCCTTATGAAAAGATTGCTCCGGCGTTTGCCAGACAAGTCCCAATGGGTGATACTTTAAGAATGGGATTAGATATCGCTAACCGGGGGACTGATTCCACTGTTTGGACTCTTTGGAGTGGTGGACAATTACTTGATATTGAGCAGGTTACAGGACACACCACCGGGCCAATTATCCGCAAAACAAAAATCTTGATTGCTAGATGGGAAAAACAATATGATAAACCAGTTGAAATAATCAATGCGGATTCAAATGGTGTTGGTGTGGGTGTTGTTGATTTGTTGGAAGAAGAAAACGTTCCTATTTATCGTTGTGTTGGATCCTCGTCCCCTGACCAGGACGATAGGTTTTATAATTTTAGGGCGGAACAGGGATGGGCTTTGCGTCAGCGTTTTGAAGCAGGTACTATTGGTCTTAAGTTGCCGGAATCAGTAGTGATGTCAGTTAGAAAAAAAAGAGCAATCGAGACTTTGCGTGCAACTTTAGAGAATTTAGTATATAGATTGGATCCTAAGTCACAAAAGATTTTATTAGCGAGCAAAGAAGCCCTGCGTCCAATTTTAGGGGCTTCTCCTGATGAATTTGACTCGGTTATGTATGGTTCTTGGGAAGAAGGGGGTTTTTGTGGGATTGAAGCTGTAGTCACTCCATCGGAGGAAGACCCTGAAATTTGGAATCAATTATTTAATCAGGATGCTATGTTTATGGAGGGTTTTTAATGGCTATTGAAAGTCATTGGCTCAACGATATTCAAAAGAAAAATAAATATATTGAGAGTCAGGCGTACAAAAATATTGTTTGGGTTTACTCATGTGTTAATATGATTGCCAATTCAATATCGGGTTGTCCTATTAATATGTATCGGGGCACCACAAAACTTGATGAAACTTTATTCACTCCGCTTGACCCCACTATTTCTACGACCACTGAATTAATTAAGCGTATTTTTATTTATCTTGAAACCGCTGGCGGGTGTTTTCTTTTGCTTAATCGCAAAAGAAATGAACTCACTGGGGTTACTTTAATCGGGCCGCAGTATATCAGGCCTATTCTTACCAAAGATAACACTACTCTTTTAGGTTGGGCGCGTTATGATTTGAAGACAAGAAAGCGTCTTAACGTTTATTCAATAAAAGAGCTTATTCCTTTGTTATATTTTGATCCTGATAATCCATATCAAGGACTTTCCCCTTTGACCGCTGCAAAATTTGCCGCTGAGCAATATTTTTCTATGATGCGTTGGAATGCCGCTTATTTTAAAGACGGTATTCGATCGGATCTTATTGTTAAGTATAAAAAACGCCTTAAAGATGATCAAAGAATAGATGCTCGACGAGCAATAGAACAATACACTAAAGGGACTCAAGGGGGGCATGGTGTTCTATTGCTTGACGGCACTGATTATGATGTGGAAAAGGGGCCGGGAGCTGTATCGATAAAAGACCTTGATTTTATTGAAGGTAATCAGTTAACCCGGGAAGATATTTGTTCGGTTTTTGGAGTTCCGCCAGCAATGGTTGGTATTTTTCGCTATGCCAACTACGCCAACACCTCAGAACAGCGAAAGATATTTTGGGAGCATTGTGCACAGCCCCGGATGGAGTATATAAAAAATATTATTTCGTCTTTATACCTTGATATATGGAAACCCGGTACTACGATGGAGTGGGATTTGTCAGGGGTATCTGTATTACAAGTCACACAAAAAGAAAAATCTACTATATCATTGATTTACCGTAAAGCTGGTAAAACTTGGGATGAAATTGCCGAGATCCTCAACGCGCCAGAATTAGCCGGGGAGACTGTTGATGAAGAAGAAGGGGGAGAGACCGATATTGCCCAAGACATGCCGTCAGAAGCGCGTTCTCATGGGAGTAAAGCGACGGAGGCGGAAGATGATATCTACCAAACTTATGGACTTGCTGTCAGGTCTTTACTTGCCCCAATAGAAAGAAGCTGGTCTGCCCTTGTACAATCAATGATAAAACAGATTGGTGCTATTATGCTCCGGAAGGTGGAGGCTGGTGATCCTCCACAAGTAATGGCGGGGGTATGGCTTGACACTTGGTATCAATTAGCTTATCCATTAGTTAAAAGGGCGATGGAATTGGGATTGTTAACGGTAGAACAAGAGATAGGGGCAAAAGGGATTACTCCAGATGTTTGTCGAAAATTTGTGGGGTTTAGTAAAATATCGACACCGATTGGCACTCTTTTAGATGTTGATGAGCGCGAAGCTTTTGAAAGGGGTGTGCAGGCGTACACTAAAACAACCGTTGATGTGTCTGCATCAGTTATTGATAAAATGAATCAAGGGGCTATGAAGATTTATCGTGATGGGGGCGGTATTCGGCATATTCAGCAACAATTACGTAATTTGGTTACTGAGACTTATAAAGGGCGTCATTTGACGATAGCTCGGACGGTTAATGGTGGGGCATATAATGGGGCGCGTGCTGTAGGTATGCGAAAAATAGGTGCTTCGAAAACTAGATGGATTACATCTGGAAATAAGACGGTTAGGAAAGAGCACCGTCGGATAAATGGTGAAGAAGTTTTATTTGGTGAAAAATTTTCAAATGGTTTACGATGGCCGCATGATCCGTATGGTTCTGCTCGTGAAGTTATAAATTGTGTATGCACCACTGCTATTACTGCGATTAAACAACCAGGGCGATATCGGCCTAAAAATGTGCCGGCTTCTTCAGTGGTCCCGGTGATTGATAGTGGCGCTCTTAAAGCTCAGAATGCTGTTTATGATTTTAAAGGATTTTCAAAAGAATTTGGAGAAATTAGACAAATTAATACTGCTGAAGCAAGGTCATTGCTTTATTCAAATGCAGAGCAAAAAATTTTAAGTGCCGCCGCTAAGAAAATTGATGGTATGGGAGAATGGCGACAAATAGCTGATATGACGCGAAAGAAAGCAAAGGCACGTGTAAAAAAATATAAAATTTTTAAAAGTTTTGAAAATGCTGAAGTAATAGAAAACGCACAAGGACACATGATTAAAAAGGCGCTTCGTGAATATATTCCAATGACAAAAAAAGGACAAAGGGCTATGTCAGAGTATTTGGCAGGTCAATGGTCTGATGAGATATTTGAAGAAGCCTTTAAACATACTAAATTGAAGTTTTTAGTACCTGCAAATAGTAGTATGACTCGAGCGTTTAGTGCGGCGCCTTGGAATTCTATTTGTTTATCAAAAAGAGATTCAAATTTGTTATTTTCTTATTTTGACGCGATAGGTTCCGATTCTTTATCGGCACATATAGCTTCTTTGCATAAAATACAAATAATAGAATTGCAGGATGCCCTTAGTGTGCTGTCGCATGAAGTTGGGCATTTTGTCCAAAATAATTCTCCTAAAGCAAGTACGTGGGCTTGGAATTTTTGGAAAGAACGAGTTAAAGGGGAATCAATAGCTAATATTGCGCAAGCTGGGACTTACGGGGCGTATGAACGCGGTGTGGTTGATAAATTTTATCACACATATCAAGGGCGTGTTTATGGGGCTGCAGGATATCAGGAAGTTGTTTCGATGTTTGTTGAGCGGGCTGCGTTATCCCCGCAACATTTAGAACCTTTCTTAGATGCTGTGATTGCTGCAAAAAAAATAGGTCTAGGTCGACCCAAAGCATATCATGCTTTGTTAGGTGATAATGATGGTTGGGAAAAATTTATGACTGATTTGATGTATAAGGGGGATTAATATATATATATTATGATTATATCATTTGTATATAATGAAGTGCTGCTTGATATCGAACTTTCTAAGACAGGAATTTCATACCATCCTCAGGTTGGTTTTGATAAAAAGGTATTGCAAGTTTTTAAAGATGCTGAAAATTCAATAGATTCTTATGGGTTTGGGTATCATTTAGCATCTTTTGATGCAGAATCTTTAGTCTATTCAAAAATTGCTAATAAAAAAGGAGTTCATTTGTACCAATCATTTGTTATATTTCTTTATAAACTTGTTATGTTTTTGTATTTCCAGGGCATTTCAATAAAAACAATTATGCCTGATTGGTTGCTTGAAAAGGAGCTTGATTGGTTTTCTTCAAGTATAGTAGAAAGTGATCAAGAGGGTGTATCAGTACTTCATTAATAAGGGGGGATTTACCATGAAAAAGAAAGTTAAGGCCATCCCGTTTCATTTTAAGAGTGTGCAAGGGGATGATGGGTGTGTTAAATATTTTGGGATAGCATCTTCAGATGCTCTCGACAGAGATCGTGAAATTCTGGTTCCAAAAGGGATGAACACTGATAATTTTCAGAAAAATCCGGTTATGCTTTTGGGGCATAACTATTACGGTTTGCCAATCGGTAAGATTTTATCTACTGAAATTAAAGATGCTGGGGTTGAATTTGAATTTGAATTTGCCGATACTGATGAAGCTCAGACAGTTAAATCCTTGTACGATGGTGGGTTCATGCATGCCTTTTCAGTATCTTTTATTCCGAAAAAATACATTGATATTGAGGACGATGCTCCTGAAAAAATGGATATTACTTTGGCGGATGGGTCAATTTTTGAGTTGGATTTTTCAAAATACACGGCTAAACCAAGGGGTGTTATTTCTGATTGGGAGCTGTTAGAGATTTCCGCTGTGTCGATTCCGGCTAATCCAGAAGCGGTAATTCAACGTTCTTTTGATTTGGCAATGGGATCGATTGACGACCCAGCAAGGAAAAATCTTTTTAAGAGTCAAAATGAAGACGCTGTTACGGATATGATTGCGCAGGTCAAGAGTTTGATTTCAACTTTTGATGACTTGGAAATTAAGGGGGCGATTCCGATTCATCAAACTCCCATTACGGATAGTGATTTTGACCGTGATACGGCCAAGATTAATTTGGCGGTGTTTGCAAGTGCCGATAATTCAGGCACAAAAGACACGCTTGATTGGGGATTGTACAGCCGGGGTTTTGGTTGGTTGGATGAAGCGAAAATGGGGATGCTTTCCGGGTATAAATATTGTCATCATGATATAGAAGATGGTAAATTGGTGGCAAATTGGAAAGGGCTTCAGGCATCTATGAAAAAATTGCTTGGTGATATTGAGCAAGATGATCGGGAAGAGATTTATAAACATCTTGCTCAGCATTTTGTTGATTATGATCAAGTTGCTCCTGAGTTAAAAGAGTATACTGTTGATGAGCTTGAAAATTTCCCGATGGTTGGGATTGATCCCGGTGCTCCTGAGGGGGATAAGTCAGTGTCTTTTGTATCAAGTGAGGGTTTGTTGGAGGCTATTAAGTCTTTGCTTGATGGTCGTTTTGAAGAGATCGAAGAGACTTTAATTTGTCGGTTGGGTGTTTTGGCCGGTATGTTTGAAGAGAGTATGTTGTTTTCTGGAAAGTTGGTAGAGGGGGGGGATTTACTTGACTCCTCGTCTGGGGATGAAGGTGATCTTGGTTCTAAGTATATGGACGAGGTCACAAATATTTTTGAAAAAATGGGTGGTTAAGTAGTAAAGTGCGTGATTTTAAACGCGTAAATCTTTAAAGAGTTTTAAAGGAGAATTAAAAATGGACGCGAAACAACTAAAAGAGTTTAAAGAAAGTTTGGAAAAAGCTGTGGGCCTGCTCAATGCCAAGGGGGAGCAGATTGATGGACTTCTTGAAAATTTTGAGAAGATGGAAAAAATGTTTGCCACAATGAAATCTGATATGGACGCTGTTGCTGTTTCTGGTAATAGTAAACTTGGTTTTCATGATGCTGAGACGGCCAAGAATTTTGTCGGTATGTGCTCTGCAGTATTTAATGAAGATCGTGAGACATCCAAGGCTATGTCTGAGGGGACTGATAGTGAGGGTGGTTATTTGGTGCCCGAGGAATTTCGGGCAGTGTTGATCCGTTTGATTGAGATGTATGGTACGATCCGGCCTCAATGTACTGTGGTTCCAATGAGTCGGGAAGAAATGAGTATCCCGAGCTTATCCAGTGGTGTTACGGTTTATTGGCCGGGTGAGGGCACTACTATTACTGGTTCACAGCCGGTATTTGGTACTCTCAAGTTGATTGCCAAAAAAATGGCTGCTCTTACTCCGATTACGAGTGAGCTTATTGAGGACAGCACGATTGCGATTGCTAATTTGCTCGCTACCCTTTTTGCCGAGGCAATGGCCGGGGAAGAAGATCGTTTGGCTTTAGTCGGGGATGTTTCCGGGGCCTCCGATCCTTTTAATGGTGTCCTTTTTAATGCTGGTGTGACTGAAGTTGCTATGGCTACTGGTGAGTTTTCTTTCACGGATCTTACCGCGGATCATCT
>JAUXFE010000086.1 GCA_030620215.1 Candidatus Peregrinibacteria bacterium | reverse complement strand
GAAAGTCCGTTCATATCGCAAAAAGTTAGATGTTATCCCTGTGGTCAAACAAATCGACACACTCGCCGCCGAATTCCCGGCCAAAACCAATTACCTGTATATGACATATTGGGGTGATAAGGATGACATTTCATTTAAAATTCAAAATCCAAAGTCCAAAATTCAAAAATCAATAGTTCTCGGTTCTGGTCCGTATTGCATAGGCTCATCCGTAGAATTCGACTGGTGCTGTGTAAATGCCGTTAAAACGCTTTTAAGAAACAAACATGAAGCGATTATGATCAACTATAATCCGGAAACTGTAAGTACGGATTACGACGAATGTGACAAGTTATATTTTGATGAATTGAGTTTAGAAAGAGTCCTCGATATCCACGACAAAGAAAAGCCAGATGGCATGGTTGTTTCCATGGGTGGTCAGATTCCAAATAATCTGGCTCTTAAACTTAGTAATGAAGGAGTAAAGATCATGGGAACGTCCGTAAAAGATATCGATCGTGCGGAGAGTCGTGATAAGTTCTCTGCACTCCTGGACAGCCTAAAAGTCGACCAACCGGAATGGAAAGCGTTTACAAAGATCCAAGATGCCTACAGCTTTGCCGACAAGGTCGGTTATCCCGTCCTCGTACGTCCAAGCTACGTTTTATCCGGCGCGGCAATGAGTGTCGCACATACACACGGAGAACTTGAAAACTTTTTAGGTAAAGCGGTTAAGGTTAATACGGAAGCGCCAGTAGTAATCAGCAAATTCTTAGTAGGTGCTCGTGAAATTGAAATGGATGCGGTGGCCTACAAAGGAAAAGTTCTCATCTACGCCATATCCGAACACATAGAGGATGCCGGTGTACACTCCGGTGATGCGACAATAGTCCTTCCTCCTCAGAAGACTTACTTGGAAACTCTCCGTCGCGTTAAGAAAATTGGTAAACAGATTGCAAAATCACTAAATATCACGGGTCCTTTTAACATCCAATTCTTAGCCAAAAGCAATCATATTAAAGTTATCGAATGTAACCTTCGCGCATCTCGCTCCTTTCCATTTGTTTCCAAGGTAACCAAATACAACTTCATCGATATAGCAACAAGAGCGATGTTAAATGATGTAGATCGGGATGTACGTTATCAGACGGTGGATCTGGATTATGTAGGAGTTAAATTTCCTCAATTCTCATTCCCTAGGCTTAAGGGCGCAGATCCGGTTTTGGGTGTAGAGATGGCTTCAACCGGTGAAGTAGCTTGTTTTGGAAATGATCTGGAATCCGCATTCCTCAAATCTTATTTGGCAGTTGGTTATAAAATACCTAAAAAGAACATCCTGCTTTCAGTCGGTCGTTTAAAAGATAAATTAAGCATATTTGAAGGGGTAAAACTTTTACAGAAACTTGGTTATAATCTTTATGCCACCGAAGGTACTGCGAGATTTTTAAAGGAAAATAAGATAAAAATAACCACTCTTCACAAAGTTTCCACAAAAAAAAGCCCGAATATCGAGGGATTTATAAAAGGCGGGGAAATAGATATGGCGATTGTAATCCCAACCAAATACGCACATGATGAAATGACAGATGGATACCATATCCGTCGAATGGCGATAGATCAGCACATTCCGCTTATTACAAACGTACAATTCGCAAAAACCCTAATCAGTTCGCTTGAGAAGTATAAAGTAGGGGATTTGGAGATTAAAAGCTGGGAAGAATATAGGAATTAAATTGTGATTTGTGATTTTTGAATTTTGATTTAAGTCACAAATCACAAATTTCAAATTTTTTCATATTTCCTAAACAACTCCGTAAACAAATCAGGGACCAATAACATTTCCGATGGGGATAGAACATAAGCAATTCTCATCTGGGTTTTCCCGGGATTCTCCTCACCTTTTTTCACGTTATAAAAACCCTCCATCGGGGCAACCAGCAAAGTCATAGATTTATCATATATATCCACTTTTCCTTTTTGCGCGCAATAAAGTACAAAGTCATTAGCACTGAATCCCGGCTTGGCGATATTCCTCACGTCCACCACGGAATAAATCGATGCATCAGGGCTGGATACAATTATGCCGGGCAGTTTTTCTTTTAATTCTTTGGTTATCTTTACCATCATTTTTTTGTAATATTTGCGGAGTGTATCAAACCACTTATCCAGATCCTCCGGAGTTTCATGTGCCAAAGCGCCAAAGATGTATTGGCCTATAGCATTAGGGCAGAGGCTAGCGGTATTCTCGGCTACGGATTTTTCATGGAATTCTTTATTATCCGTCACTAATGCTCCGATTCTTAGCCCGCATGCATTCCAGACTTTAGAAGCGCTTTCAATACTCATTCTTCTGCCTGTGATGCCGGGAGCTTCATGTTCTGTAATTTTCCAGATACTTGATGATGGATGATCGAGATAATGAAGTTCACGATATGCTTCATCGCTTACCATCCATAAATTACCATCAATACATATCTTAGCGAGTTCTACCATAGTCTCATGATCGCAGAAATGACCGGTTGGATTATCGTAGGGGATTACGACCAATGCACCGGGTTTGTATTTTTTAATAAGACTTTTTATTTTCTCAATATTCGGAAGGGTAAACTTTCCATTTTCTTGTAAGGTTCTTGTCATAGATACAACCTTTCTGCCTAATCGCTGGGCAAAAGCTATATAATTTGTATATGCCGCGTCTATTACTAAAATAGGCCTCTCATCCGTTCCCGCAGGGCCACAGCAACCCATTATCATAAGCGCCATAGCTTCCGACCCCCCCTCAGTAATCTGCACGTGTAACCCCTTGGTATTGCAGTTGCTAGCCTTGATTACATTGATAAAGGCATCCCTACACTCGTCCGTTCCAACCGTAGCCGTGTATTCAACAACTCCGTCCGCAAAAGGGCTTTCCTCCGCGCCAAGATTAAACGTGCGCTTTTGCATAGCCGGATGCATAGGAAGCGAAACATTGCCAATAGCTGTACTTATCGAAATCACTTTGTCCTTTCTTTTGGCAAACTCGATTTGGGCAAGGCGAATGCCGGATGGCTGACGTGATTTGAAATGTTCTGAAAGTATAGGTTCCATTTAATTTTTGTAATTTGTAATTTGTAACTTGTAATTTTCTAAGTATTTAGCGGTAAGTAATTATGTAACACATAACTTATTACAAACAAATTTATTGTATTTGGGTTTTATACTAATTGCTTGTCATCTATAAAATTACAAAATTTGTTAATTGGTTATTTTTAAGTAATTAGTTCTGCTTCACAGAATTTTATTTACTCAATACTAATTACCAAGAATTACAAATTACTAATTACAATTAAGATAGTAATTCTTTAACCATTTTACTAACAACATTCCCATCCGCCAAACCTTTGCATTTACCCATAACAGCTCCCATCACCTTACCAAAGTCCGATTGGGTTGCACTCATCTGTTCAATCGTTTCCTGAACGATTTTTTTAACTTCATCTTCACTCATTTGCTCAGGCATATATTTTTCGAATACAGCAATTTCACTTATCTCTTTTTCGGCAGCTTCCATATTTCCGCCTTGTTTAAAGCCTTCAGCCGCCTCCTTACGCTGTTTTACTGAACGCTTACATATGTCCAAAACAACTTCATCAGTCGCTACCATATCTTTTCCGCTCACTTCGTACTTCATAATATCTGCCTTGAGCATACGAAGAGTTTCAAGACTTGGGTCTCTTGATTTCATAGCGGATGTCATGTCTGATACGATTTGTTCTTTTAATGTCATGGTTCTTTTTATTAATTATGTATCCATTGTATTTCGTGCTGGCGCTGTGGCTCGTGCTTCGCTGTTGTCCTATTTTATTGTGGTAGGTTTTAACTAACAATACAATAGGACAACAGCGAGTAATCGAGCACGAACCACAGGAGCG
>JAUXFE010000089.1 GCA_030620215.1 Candidatus Peregrinibacteria bacterium | reverse complement strand
TGAAATTAAGAAGTATAAAAATCGGAGCAAGTGCATGTTTTCTATATTCACTAAAACAGGCTCAAAATTTTTATAAGAAAAATAAGTTAAAAAACATCTGGAGATTTTTTTATTGGAGGTCTGAATTCTTAAAACGAGAAAGATAAATTTTTCTCTACTTATAGAAGCATGTAGTGAAATTCTACAAAAAAAACAGACTTAACAATATCTGGAGGTTTTTTGTGGAAAAAAGAAAAAATATAGAAAATTATCTAAAAAATAAAATAAGCTTTCCCATATTTTAAACCACGCTCTTTAATCTTAAGAGCCTTTTTGTATATATTAATACCAAATAGAGTAATTTTATAAAATTTAACAGGTCTTCCTCGGCTATATTTCTTCTCACCACTAACAAGCTCAATCAAACCCAGCTCTCTCATTTCTCTTAATCTACTGGATACCTGTCCAGTCTTAATAAGTTGTAAATCATTTGATGAGAATACATTTCCATCGTTGACAAGTTCCAAAATATCAAAACTACCTGACTTTAATTTAAAACACTCTGTATTGTTTTCCAGCAACAGTCTTATATGGCTTCTTGTTTTAGGACAACCATCTTCAATTTCATCCATGGGATCATCCAACACCCCCTCTATGCACCCTCTAGACAAGCCAGATTGCATTCCCATCTCAACAGCCTTTTTAAATGCACGTACACCTAATGGTGTAATATGATGTAGTTTGGTAGATCGACCAATATGAGGATTTTTTTTATTAGAAAAGATACAAATTAAGCCCAATTCTTCCACTTCTCTTACCCAAACGGGTATTACACTAGACCCATCCAACTCCCTCGTTAAATCTTTAATTGAAAACTGACCACCTTTACTCATAAGATCTAAAATAGAAAAATGAGACGGCTTTATATCTATGATTTTCTCATTATCCGCTTCATCAGCAGTATTCAATATATCAGTGGTCATAAAAAATTATTTACACAAAAAACAGATTAGTATTTTACATAAAATTTACAAATTTGTCAATTTGATTAAAAAATCGACTTTAAATTATCCACCACCGCTTCACCACTCGTATTATCCCAAATGTAATCTGCATATTTAAGATATAAATCACGACGCTCCAGCCATATTCCACGCAATTCCTTAAGCGGATCTTTACCTTTAAGTGCAGGCCTATTGGATTGTTTCTTCATTCGACCTATTAGAACCGAAGGGGCAGCAAAAATAAATACATTAATGCCATTGTGCATCAAATTTTTCATATTCTTAGACTCCAAAATTGCACCACCACCAGTAGCTATTACCAGATTTTTCGACTTCTTATATTGTGAACAAATTTTTTGTTCAACCTTTCTAAAATGCTCCCAGTTATGCTTTTTTACAAGCCCTTTTATGTCCATTTTTGCATACTTCTCAACCTCCAAATCTATATCAATAAACTTTCTTCCTAGATGTTTCGCAATTTTCTTTCCTAGGTAACTTTTTCCACTCGCCCTCATTCCTGTTAGCACCAAATTCTTTTGCCCCAACTTAATCGGACTTAGGTAAATGAATTCCAAATCTTTCCAAAAATTTGGATAAGTCTTATCTACGCAATCAGGATTTTCAATTACGATTCCGGGTACTTTCGTCCCTAAAACCGCAAAGGACATGGCCATTCGATGATCGTCATAGGTTTGAATCCGAACATTATCCCGAAAGCGCGGATAGCCATCCGCGCTTTCGATAGCTATCGAATTCTTTGTAGTTTTCACCCTAACTCCGACCTTATTCAATTCCGTCTCCAAAGCTTTTAATCTATCCGTCTCCTTTATTCTCAAAGTCGACAGCCCTGTAATCTTCGTCTGCCCCTTGGTAAACGGAGCTGTAACAGCAAGTGTCATCGCAACATCCGGCATAGCCTCCATATCTACGTGCCTCGTGCCTCGTGCTTCGTGTTTCGTGGGTTTTAAAACCGTTTCATAATTTATATCTCCCTGAATGGATTTCTTGGTCAAATTGGTAAACCGGACTTTCCTTCCATGTAAATAAGCAATAGATGTCCAATAACTTGCCGCACTGGCATCGCCTTCGACTGTGTAAGTGCCGGACTTGTAAGTCTGAGGTTTGATTTCAAAAGATTTATAGTTATCATTACCTACCTTTACTCCAAAAGCCTTCATAACAGCAATCGTGGTATCGATATAAGGCTTTGAAACAAGTTTCCCGACTACCTCAATCCGAATAAGTTTATCCAGCATAGGAGCTATCATAAGAAGAGCTGAAAGAAACTGACTGCTCTTATCCCCTTTTATCTTAATGAGATTTTGAGTTTTGGATTTTGAGTTTTGAGCTTGTTTGGAATTTGGTGCTTGGAATTTGGTAATTTGATTTAACGCATTCGTTAAATCCTTCATAGGCCGTTCTTTCATTCGCTTTGTACCTTTGATGGTCGTCTTACCCTTACGAAGTATAGATAAGGCTGTAAGAAAGCGAGTCGTAGTACCAGAAGCACCAGCATCAAGGATTACATTACCAGATTTAAATTTCCCAGATGTCCCGGTTATTTCAATCACTGATTTGGACTCTTTCACTTTTAGTCCAAGCTTTTTTAAAGCATTAAGCATTGCGTCAGTGTCATCTGATTTCAGCGCACCATAAATACGACTCTTACCCTTAGCCAGAGCCGCACACAAAAACACCCGATTAGTAATCGATTTGGAACCAGGCAATGTTACTGACCAATTTGGACGTTGCTTTAGGGGAATTATTTCTCGATACTTCATTACAAAATTACAAAATTTAAAATTACAAAATTATTGTAAATCAGAAATTAAAAATCACAAATCACAAATTAATTTTGTAATCTTATAATTTTCAATTTTGTAATGTTATCCGCTAAACGATGCAATAATCGGTGCCAAGGCAGTAAATACCAAAGCAGCAATAGCCAGTATAACAATTATTTTAATTATTTTTTTGTTGTTTCTCATGAATGAAAAATCTTAAATACTAAAATGGGAATCTGAAATCAGAAATCAAAAATCAGAATTATTGTATCTCTCCCTCCGCCACAATCACCTCGCTATAAGAACTCACATTATTCTTATCATCCGCAACTTCTAAAATAACGGTGTAATTGCCGGGGAATTCAAACGTATGAGTTGGTTTTCGGGAATCGCTCGTTTCGTCGTCTCCAAAATCCCAGGAGAAAGCAGAAACCGCGCCTGTTGAACACTTTGCATCAAACGTAACAGCAAGCGGAGCTTCACCATTATAACGGCTTGGAGTGAAGCACGCCTTAAGAGGGATTTCGCGAACATAAATTATCTGAAATGTTTCGGCACTTTCACCTTTATTGGTGAGTACTTTTAGAACAGATGTGTAATCACCGACTTCGTTATATTTATGTGAAACGGTTGCGCCTGTAATTGTTTTCGGTGAGCCGTCTCCAAAATCCCATTCATAACTTACAATACTGCCTTCGAATGTACTGGAAGCAGACCCGTCAAAATTGACGATTAATGGTGCCGTACCATCTCCCGGATCCGCATTGATTAAAGCCTTTACTCCAGGCTCTTCTACAACAACTGTTATGGTAGCGGTATCGGATTGATCTTCGGAATCAGCAACTGCTAACGTAACTACATAAGTACCGGCAGTTTCAAATGTGAAAGTGGATTTTTTACCTTCCTGATCAGTTTCTCCATCGCCATCAAAATCCCATTGATAATCAATAATATCGTCATCAACATCTAAAGAATTAGAAGCATCAAACTCAACCTTAAAAGGTAACGTGACGGTTAAAGTAC
>JAUXFE010000034.1 GCA_030620215.1 Candidatus Peregrinibacteria bacterium | reverse complement strand
ATCTGCAAGCAATACTTAAAACAATTTACACATTAAATTAATTTTGTTTTTAATAATTATTATTAAGCTTAGAATTTAAAACCAAATATTAACTGCTTAAAGAATTACAAGTTACCAATTACAAATTTCGTGTATTGCGATGCATTAATAGGAACAAAATGTTATGTAAATAAATTATCCAGCGGGTTGTAGAGAAAAGGAGATGCTGAAGTTGGATTTGTATTTACCGGTATTTCTATCGTAACTTTTACTAAGTGAACCAAACTCCTGAACGTCGTAGAAATATGGTTTTGTTGTGTCATCCGGATTATCAGGATCTTTAGGGAAATAACGGAAAGTCTCTTCAAGTTCCGCTAATTTAGTTAGGTTCTTGCCTAACGGATCACTTAGTGAACCACTTACTCGGACTTGTCCCTTTTCCGCATCAAATGAGAAATTATCGAATATTATGTATTGGGAAATTTCATTTCTTTCATAAACCGCGTTGGCAATTTCATTAATTTTGACCAGGATATCAGGCCAGTTTAAACGCTTATCAATTATTCCTTCGATAATCGTTTCATATTTATTGTCGTAACCAGCTTTATATCTATTGATTTCTCTAGTGAGACTTCGCTCTTCATCTTCTTTTTCAACCAAAGTTTCATTGGCGGAATGAAGACGGCTGGCGTAGTTCTCCTGAATTCCGAAGAAACCTAAAACCGTATTATTGGCATCTATGTTCTGAACATAAAAGAACCCAGCGCTTATGATAATAAACGCTAAAGAAAACTGCACAAGCAGACGTGAAAGATTGACCAAAGCGAGACCTTCTTCTTTTTCTTTTTTTGGCATCTTCTTCTCCGCTTTCTTTTCATCAGTTTTAGCAACGATTGTATCGATTATTGAACCGCTTGGCTTTTCTAATTCTTCTTTTTTGCCAAACATTCGGGTGAATATATTACCTTTATCTGATTCAATCGGCGTAGGAGCTGACTCTTTAGCCGGTTCTTTGGTAGGGGTTTCTACTTTAAGTTTAGGAGTTTCGACGGGCTTAGCTGGAGCTGATGGCACTACTGCAGTAATCGGCTCCGAAGGGGAACCTTCGGCTTTTGCCGGAGCCGGAGTAACCGGTGTTTCAGTCTTTGCTTCAACTTTAACAGCTTCGACTGGCTCAGTACCTTCGACCGGAGTGATTGGAGCTATTTGCTCTTTTGCCTTAGCTTCCTTTGCCTTTGCCTCAGCTTTTAACTTAACTTCTTCAGATTTAGCTTTTTCTTTCTCATCTTTTACCTTGGTCTGCTCCTCTTGCGCTTTTGCTTTCATCTTCATCTTTTCTACTTTTCCTTTTGACTTAATAGCTTTAGCTAAATATTTATTTGCAAAGGAATTCTTTGGATCAATTTCAAATAATTGATTGGCTGTCTTCCCCATCTCATCAAAACGGCCTTCTTTGAAAGCTGATTTTATCTGATTCTGTAATGCATTGATTTTATCAGCATTCTCTTTGCATTTTACTTCTAGCTTTGCCTTTTCAATATTAGCTAAAAATTTAAGAGAGATTTTGTTTTCAGGATCAATTTCTTTTAGCTTGTCGGATAAGGCTGTAACTTCCTCAAAACGCTTTTCTTTAAAGGCTAGTTTCAGTTGTTTTTCGAAATTTTTAATCTTGTCCGCATTTTCCTTTCTTTTAACTTCAGCCTCTACTTTTTGAGCTTTCTCATTCCATTTGACCGATAAATCGGCATCCAGTTCTTTTAGCTCTTCTGTAAGGCTATGGACATTGCTCAAGTTGCCATCTTTCATCTGTTTAGCCAGCATTGTGTCGTATTCCTTTATTTTTGCAGAGTTTTCCTTTTTCCTAGCATCAGCTTTGGCTTTTGCCATTTTTTCCAAAAGACGCGTAGCTAAACGGTTCTCCGGATCAATGACTTTGATGTCGTTGGACAAGCTTGAAACTTGCTCAAATCGCTCTTCTTTGTAAGCAGTTTTAATATCGCCTTCGAGAGCTTTTAGTTTTTCTTTATTTTCTTTTGTAACTTCAGTCATGGTTTTTTGTTTTATTTATCTTAATATTCTAGCATTTTTAAGCTCAGAAGTCAACGAGCTTGATTTGCCTAATTCCTATTTTTGTTGTAAGTTGTAAGTTGTAAGATTTAAGAAAGCCTACAGCCTACAACTTAAAATCTACAACCTAGTCTGTATCAATTAATTCGAAGATTACAATGGACATCAAAGAATTAGTCAGCAAAATCCAGAAAGATCTTCGTTATGTTTGACGGCTTAGGAATAGCCGAAAAACGAACAAAGGCAGAGCAGATCTCGTCTACACCAGGATTCTGGGATAATCCTAAAAAGGCAGAGCCTATTTTAAAGGAGCTTAAATACTGGACTGATTTAGATGAAAAATGGCAGGAAATAAGGCAAAAATCTGAGGATTTAAAAGCACTTGAGGAAATGGTCAGCCCCGATAATAAACAGGAATATGCGGAACTTGAGAAGGACTATGGGGATTTAGAGAAAATGTTCCAGAAAGCCCATGTGGAACTGGTTTTGAGTGGCCAATATGACAAAAATGACGCCATTATGATGATCTCATCCGGAACAGGAGGAGTGGAGGCACAGGATTGGGCGGAAATGCTTCTTAGAATGTATTTGAGATATTTTGAAAGAAAGGGGTGGAAAGCCAATGTTACTGACAAAAATGTTGGGGAAGAAGCGGGTATAAAAAGTGCAACTATTGAAGTAAGCGGAATTATGGCATATGGCTTTTTAAAGGCAGAACATGGCACTCATAGATTAGTTCGCCTATCCCCTTTTAATGCAAAAAATTTACGCCAGACTTCATTTGCGCTAGTCGAAGTTCTGCCTGTAATACCTGAGAGTGAAGGAGTGGAAATTGATGAAAAAGACCTCAGAATTGATACTTTCAGAGCTAGCGGAGCTGGAGGTCAGCATGTAAATACAACTGATTCTGCAGTAAGAATTACTCATATTCCTACGGGTCTTGTTGTTAGCTGTCAAAACGAAAGAAGCCAGATCCAGAACAGAGCTCAGGCAATGAATGTACTTAGAGGACGGCTTACACATAAATTAATGGAGGAAAAGAAGGAAGAAATTGAAGAACTTAAAGGCGGGTATAAGGAGGCAGCTTGGGGCAATCAGATCAGATCATATGTTTTTCAGCCATACACTATGGTGAAGGATATGCGAACAAAGGCTGAAACTAGTCAGGTTCAGGAGGTTATGGATGGGGACATAGACCTATTTATTGAGGCATACTTATTACAGGGAAAATAAACGATTTACATGAGGTGTCAAATTCTAAATCCCAATTACCAAATTCCAAACAATGTTCAATTTACAATATCCAAATCAGTTTGAAGTTTGAACATTGAATTTTGGGATTTGTTTGGGATTTGGGATTTGGAAATTGGAATTTCTATAGTATCGTTATATTGTAAATGTAGACTAAAACAATATGATTCTCAGCATTGAAACAGGTCGGGACAATCCAGTTCTCCGCAAAAAGTCGGATATGGTTCATAATATTACAAAAAAGACTGTGAAGCTGATCAAGGATATGTGGGAAACTATGATTAAAAACAAAGGAATAGGGCTTGCGGCTCCTCAAGTTGGTATAAATGAGCGGATAATTTTGGTGACGCTGGATAGCAAAAAAATCCTCCCCATGATAAACCCCCGCATTCTTGAATTATCAGATGAAACCGCTGTATCAGAAGAGGGGTGTTTGAGCCTGCCCGGTGAATGGGGAGATGTCCGCCGTTCCAAAGAGATTACTGTTGAATTTATGATGCCAAAAGGACAAAAAATCGTAATGAAATTTAAAAATCTTGAAGCACGGGAAATACAGCATGAAGTGGATCATCTGGATGGAGTGCTATTTACGGATTATTTGGAAGAAGGAGATATAACATTAGATATTTATAACTCTGAGCAGGAGGTGGAGAGGATATAATTCTGATTTGGGATTTCAGATTTCTGATTCCTATTCTAGATTCTAGAATCAGGATTTTTAAATTAAATCAGAAATCAGACTTCAGAAATCTGAATTAAATGAGTGGTTCTTCTTTTAGTAAAGAGTGAACGGGGGGTATTTTGTGAGGAAGGAGCAGATTTATGCGTAAACCGAAGAAGAAGCCGGAGTTTACGTAGACTTATTCGTAAACTGAAGCATAAATCTGCGATGGTGCCCGGGAGAGGAGTCGAACCTCCACGCCTTGCGGCACTGGTTCCTAAGACCAGCGTGTATACCAATTTCACCACCCGGGCATATTATCTGATTGCTTATGTTTTATACCTATTTTATGGGAAAAAATCAATGTTATTTATTATTTTTGCTATAATTCAGATGTTATGCATCTAATAGACACCCACTGTCATCTCAGTCACCACAAAAAAGAGGACCGAAAGGCGGTTATTAAACGTGCGAAAAATGCGGACGTACAGAAGATGATAACTGTGTCCTGCACTTTGGAAGAAATTGCTGACTGTCTTGCAATTGCTGATGAATATGAAAATGTCTGGGCTACGGCTGGTATACATCCTACACAGTTATCGGACGATATTGAGGCGAATTTGGAGAGAGTTTTTGAATACGCAAAAAACGAAGAAAAGATCGTAGCAATTGGTGAAATCGGTCTTGATTATTATCATGACAGAGCCGGGCACGATCTTCAGGCCGCGTATTTTATAGGGCAACTGAATTTATCTAAACAATTAAATAAACCGGCAATTATCCACTGCCGTGGAGGTAAACACCCAGGCGAAAACGAACATGCTTTTATAGATATGATTAAGATTCTGGATGGGGAAGGGTTTAAAAATGGCGTAGTTCATTGCTTCAGTGGCAACAGGGTTGAAGCGGAAAAGTTATTGGACTTGGGATTGATGATAAGTTTTACTGGGATAATCACTCGTCCTGAAAATGAGGAATTAAAAGAAGTTGTTAAGGACACTCCATTGAATCGAATAATGCTGGAAACTGATGCACCATATATTTCTAAAGAGCCATCGGACGTGGTGAATATTGCAAAAACTGTGGCGGATATTAAGAGTGTGCCGTTAGAGGAGGTTGTGAGGATTACGACGGAAAATGCGGAAAGGTTTTTTGGGATTTAGTGTAGGAACTACCGCCCCCCTGGTGTCACTCCGAGGGAAACACGGTGGAAGGATTTTTTGGGTTTGATGTATAACTGCCCTCCCGTATGTCACTCCGAGGGAAGCGCAGCGACGAGGAGTCTACGGATTATTTATAACCGTATTCTGCCTCTAGCATTTTATAATATAAGTCTTCCCACTCGGGATTCATACTTTCGATTAGCTTGATTTTTTTCTCTCTACGGAATTTCTTAATCTGTTTTTCGCGTGCAATAGCAGCATAAATATCGGTGTGATGCTCATAGTAGACTAAACGTTTGCAGTTGTATTTGCTGGTGAATCCTTTATAAAACTTTTCTTTATGTTGCCATGCCCTTCCTATTAAGTTACTTGTTACCCCTGTATAGAAGGGTCGTCTTGCATAATTAGTGGTTATATAGACGTAATAATTATGTTCTTTCATATTATTTATAATCAGTTATTCGCAGATTTTTCGTCGCTACTCTTCCCTCGAAATGACAGCCATAGCATCATTAATCAACTTCACACTATCGGACGAAAGAATTTGTTTAAACCCTAACTTCTCAGCCTCTTTAATCCGTTTTGCTGGCTGGCTGACGGTGCGGACTTCGCCACTTAGACCGACTTCACCCATTATTGCAAGATCAGACGGGAGGGTTTTTTGGAGTTTAGAACTAGCAATCGCCATTGCGACGGCTAAGTCGGCGGCAGGTTCATTGAGTTTTAAACCACCAACGACATTTACGAATACGTCGGATGAATCCAGCTTCATATTGGCGTAGCGGTTTAGGACGGCGATGATAATATTAAGACGATTGATGTCGAAGCCACTTGCTGTGCGCTTGGGGTATCCGAATTGTGTGTAATTAGTGAGCGCCTGAACTTCGACGAGGAAGGTGCGAGTACCCTCGAGAACCGGGACGATGGTGGAGCCGATTGGACTCTCTGCCCGGCCTTCGAGAAATAGTTTAGATGGGTTTTTAACTTCGACGAGTCCGGACTCCTCCATATTAAAAACCCCCACCTCATCCACCGTACCAAAGCGGTTTTTGGTTGCACGGAGCAATCGGAACTGGTGGAAGTTATCCCCTTCCATATAAAGAACGGTGTCTACTAGGTGAGTGAGGACTTGCGGACCTGCGAGTTGGCCATCTTTATTTACATGACCGATAAGGAGTATTGGGATCTTTTGACTTTTTGCCACTTGCATAAGCTGTTCCGCAACATAACGGACTTGTGATATAGAGCCGGCTTGGCTGGGCAGATCTTCGCTTGCCATGACTTGAACGGAATCGACAACCACGAAACCCGGTTTTTCGGATTCGATTGTAGCGAGAATGGACTCCAGACTATTTACATTAACGATGGAAATAGGAGATGAAGCTTTAAGCCTTTTGGCACGAGAAGCAATTTGATGAACAGATTCTTCGCCGGAGAAATAGAGAACGGATGCTTTTTGTGCCATCTGGTCGCAGACCTGGAGTGTGAGAGTGGATTTACCGATACCCGGATCGCCGACAAGCAGTGCGACGGAATCCTCCATAAAACCACCGCCAACCACTCGATCGAACTCCCCTATTCCGGTTTTAAATCGTTTCTCTTTAATTGGAATATCGGATAGAACGATTTTTGGTTTTACGACTATGTGTTTGATTATTTTATCTTTCTTGCCGACATTGATAACATCTTCGACAAGAGTGTTCCAACTATTACACTTGTAACATTGGCCGGACCATCTAGGGCTTTCTGCTCCGCATTTTGAGCATAGATAGATTTGTTTTAATTTCATTTTTATTTGGTTAGCCCCATTCACCGAAGGCGAGGATTATCATCCTCGCCGGCGCGATTAGTGAATCGCGCCTTCGGTGAATGGGAAATAAAGCATCTTCATTGTAGTGAACAGACGTTCACCTTGTCAATAGAAAAATAATAACACAGAAAGATGATTGTAAGCAGATAAAAAATCAGTATAATGAATTTACATCCTAACCAAATTAATTATGCCAAATCCATTTCAACAGTTCACCCAACTTCCTAATATGCCTAAGCTCGATGCCAAAAAAATCAGCACTATTGTTTTAATAGTAGTTGTCGTTTTGATTATTATTGATGGCCTTGTAT
>JAUXFE010000050.1 GCA_030620215.1 Candidatus Peregrinibacteria bacterium | reverse complement strand
TATTTGTTCCATAGGTAATATCACAGTTATAGGCTTCACGACGTTGATCTGGTGTCATCTCATTTAAAATAATTCCTACCGTTAGACCCAGGTATTTGTATATTTCACCCATCCATTCAGTATCGCGCTGAGCGAGATAGTCGTTGACGGTAACAATATGAACGCCCTTACCTTCCAAAGCATTTAAGTAAGTGGGCAGTACAGCGACCAGCGTTTTTCCTTCACCGGTAGCCATTTCAGCAATTTTACACTGGTGTAATACAATTCCACCAATTAACTGCACGTCATAGGGTACCATATCCCATTCAAGAGGATGACCAACAACGTTCCAGCTTTTCCCTATATGCCTTCGACAAGCCTCCTTGACAACAGCAAAAGCCTCAGGTAAAATATCGTCAGTAGTCTCTCCATCCTGGAGCCTTTGCTTAAATTCATCAGTTTTTGCTTTTAAATCTTCTTCTGAGAGCGATTGATATTCTTCAAAAAATTTATTTATTATTCCCACCATGGGTTCTATTTTTTTCAAATCCCGAGCGGGTTTACTACCAAATATTTTTGTAATTATTGATGCTAACATTAAATAAACCTCGGTTAATATCCTTTCGTTAAACGATCAGCAAGAAATACAGGCAACCCTGCTTTAATAATTTTTTCTCGCGTTTTATTAACATCGTAAGTCAGTCTAACAAATTGAACGCTATCTTCTTTCTCATTATAAACGCAAAAACAGGTCCTTGGGTTTCCATCTCTTGGTTGTCCCACACTTCCCACATTTACAACATATTTATCATCAACCTCCAGTTTAACCTCAGGCGCACGGGTAAATCCTGCCCGATTATTGAAAATAATTGGAAAATGTGAATGACCTATGAAACAAATTTTTTCATCAAAATATTTAAATTCATGCTGAGCATCCACCTCTGAAAGGATGTAATGCCACATCGTTGGAGCAGATGGAGTAGAATGAACAGCCAAAAATTTGTCCGTAGCAAATGTAAAATCCAGGCCATGTAAAAAATCTTTATTTTCTTCGGTCAGATTATTTGCCGTCCAGTGTGTAGAAATCTTTGCAAAGTCATTAAAATACTCAGTACTTGTCAATCCAATGGCGGCATGATCATGATTCCCAATTACTACCTGAGCACATCTCTCCGCTATTATTTCTACACATTCATTAGGGTTTGGACCATATCCGACGATATCTCCCAAACAGTAGACAGTTTCGATCGCATGGGCATCAATATAAGTCAGTACTTCTTTTAGTGCTTCAAGATTACCATGAATATCTGATATAATTGCAACAGGCATAACATACTTTCCCGAATTCGAACTGTAATATTAGTATAGTCTGAGGTTAAATACTTTTTTTAATCAGCAGATATTCCCTCTTTTTTTATCTTCGAGCTCTTTTTTTGTTTATATTTTTTGTAAATCGCATCAAGAAGACCGTTAATAAATTTACCACTTCCTGCCGTACTATACTTTTTTGCCAATTCTATTGCTTCATTAATGGATACTTCAGGCGGAATATCCTCAAAGTGAAAAATTTCTGCTATCGCCATTCTCAGGATAACCTTGTCAATGATAGCGACTCTTTTTAAATCCCAATTTTCGAGTTTTTCCTTTATTAGCTTATCAAACTCTTCCTTTAAAGTTTCACAAATCGATATTATACTCCTTACATATGGCGTAGCCTTTTCCTGAGATGCCATATCCAAACGCTCGATTTGGATATTAAAAGGATCTTGATTAAACTCACAAGCATACAGCATCTGAAAGGCAAATTCTCGTTCTTCAGTTCTTTTAATTTTTCGTTTACCCATATGATCAATATTCGTAGAATCCTTTTCCGGATTTTCTGCCGAGATGACCTGCTGCGACCAGCTTTTTTAATAAAGGACACGGTCTATACTTCGAATCTCCCAGACCATCATATAGTACATTCATTATTGATAAACAAACATCCAGTCCAATAAAATCAGCCAATGTTAAAGGCCCCATAGGATGGGCCATACCAAGTTTCATGACTGTATCAATCGCTTCCCGGTTTGCCACACCTTCCATCAGACAATAAATTGCCTCATTTATCATGGGCATCAATATCCTGTTAGAAATAAAGCCAGGATAATCATTAACTTCAACAGGTGTTTTTCCGAGTTTTAGTGAAACATCGTGAATTTTTTGGTAAGTTTCATCAGAAGTTGATAATCCTCTGATAACTTCAATAAGTTTCATAACCGGAACCGGATTCATAAAATGCATGCCGACAACCTGACTCATTCTTTGTGTTACCGCAGCTAATTCAGTAATAGAGATAGAAGATGTATTGGTTGCTAAAATTGTATCCATGTCACAAATATTATCTAATTTCTGAAATAATTCTTTCTTTAGAACACTAACCTCCGTGACTGCTTCTATCACCAGAAAACTGTCAGCGGCTTTTTCCAGCTCTGTAGAGATCTTAATTTCTGAAAAAGCTTTTTCCATATCTGACTGAGAGATTATTTCCTTTTTAACCTGACGCTCCATATTCTTTTTGATGTTGCCAAGGGCATTTTCGAGAATTTCGTCACTTACATCGATAAGAGTTATATTATAGCCACGAACGGCAAATACATGGGCAATCCCATTACCCATAGTTCCACTTCCAATAATCGAAATCTTATTTTCATCCATGATATCTTCCTTATTTCACATTTCAACTATCAATGCAGATGCTTCTCCCCCACCTATACAGAGGCCGGCTAATCCACGATTCGCGGCTCTTTTTTTCATTTCATACAATAATGTTACCAATATTCTTGTACCGCTTGCCCCAATTGGATGACCTAGGGCAACAGCTCCTCCGTTTACATTCACATTGTTTACATTGAGATCTAAAATTTCATTTACAGCTAAAGAAACCACCGCAAACGCTTCGTTTATTTCGTAAAGATCTATATCTGAGGTATTCAGATCAGCTTTTTTCAGGCATTTCTGTATAGCATCAGCCGGTGCTGTGGTAAACCATTCCGGTTTTTTAGCAGTTGAAGCTTGTGCTCCGATTTTTGCCATTGGCTTGAGGCCCAATTCTTTTGCTTTCTCTACAGCGATAAGAACAACCGCAGCTGCACCATCATTGATCGAAGAAGCATTAGCTGCCGTAACAGTACCTTCCTTATCGAATACAGGCTTTAAAGTGGAAATCTTATCAAAGCTAACTTTTGTCGGTTCCTCATCTGTATCAATTATAAGAGGATCCCCTTTTCGTTGCGGAATGGACACCGCTACTATTTCATCTTTAAATTTCTCTTCTTTTTGAGCATCCAACGCTCGTTGATAGCTCATAATACTGAACTCATCCTGATCATGTCTGGAAATATTGCATTCACGGGCACATAATTCTGCTGCATTCCCCATGTGAAAATCGTTGTACACATCCCACAGTCCGTCAAATATCATACCATCTACTAACTTCTGATGGCCCATACGAAAACCATTCCTGGCCTTAAAAAGATAGTATGGCACATTACTCATACTTTCCATACCGCCGGCAACAACAACATCCGCATCACCAACCATGATTGATTGGGAGGCCAGCATTACTGCTTTCAGTCCCGAACCGCACACTTTGTTTATCGTTAAACACTCTGTCGATTCAGGTAAATTAGCACCCAGTGCGGCCTGTCTGGCCGGGGCCTGTCCTTCGCCTGCAACTAATACATTTCCCATTATCACTTCATCTACAACTGATTTTTCAATTCCAGCACGGTTGAGAGCCTCATCGATGACAATACTTCCCAATTTCGTAGCAGGAAGTGAGCTTAAACTACCCATAAAGGAGCCAATTGGTGTTCTGGAAGCACTAACAATAACAACCTCTCTGAGAGATTTCATGAGATTTCCCTTGTTATAAGAATAATCTGGTTAATGTAAATATTTTTCATTTTTAATTCAAGCAGTGAACTAAGTGTAGAATATGTTAATTATGAATCGTTATCATTGCGTTGGGCATAGGCACTAATTATTTCCTTAACCAGGCGGTGTCGTACTACATCTTCTGCTCCCAGGTAAACAAACTTAATCCCCTCAATACCCTGTAGAATATTTTGGACACTGACGAGACCGGATAATATTTTATCCGGTAAATCAATCTGAGTGATATCTCCGTTTATTACTGATTTGGAATTAAATCCTAACCGCGTTAAAAACATTTTCATTTGAAGGAATGTGCAATTTTGTGCTTCATCCAATAGAACAAAAGCATCGTTTAAGGTGCGTCCGCGCATAAAGGCCATAGGTACAACTTCTATCACCTCTTGTTCCATAAGTTTACGCAGGCGGTCGCGCGGAAGCATTTCAGTCAGGGCATCATAAAGAGGACGAAGATATGGATCAATCTTTTCCCTGTAATCCCCGGGTAGATAACCCAAGCTTTCACCAGCCTCCACAGCTGGTCTGGCAAGAATAATTTTTTTAACGATTTTCTTATTCAGACAGGCGATGGCAAGGGCAACGGCCAGGTATGTCTTACCAGTCCCGGCCGGACCGATGCAGAAGACGATATCATTATCTTTTGTGGATTGCATATATTCTATTTGGCCGGGTGTACTGGGTTTTACATACCCTGCATCTGTGAATAATACGACAGAATTTAATTCGTCCTTTGCTTTTGGAACATCCTTTTCTTCCTGCGATTCTCCCTTAATGATTTGTATTGCTGTAAGAAGATCCGTTCTGGTTAATCGTTTATTTTTATTTATAATAAAAATTAACTCGCTGAGGAGCTCAATAACCTGATCGACTTCTTTTGCCGTACCACTAACTGTGATCTTATCTCCACGTCCAAACATAAAGACGGAAAAATGCTTTTCTATTATCTTGAGGTTCCGATCGTTGACTCCAAAAAAAATAAGTGGATCTGTATCCTTAATAAGAAATTCTCTTTCAAAGTCCTCTGACAAAAAATTTCTCCGTTTTATAATATTGAATAAAAAAAGCCCTTAACCTGAACGATTAAGAGCTCTTTTATTAAAACCTATTATGTTATATCTATTGCATACAAAATATTAGTTGCGTGGAATAGACAATACCTGATAAGGATAAATTATATTAGGATCGGTTACAACTTCTTTGTTTGCCTCATACAGCTTTTGCCATTTGAAAGGGCTACCGTAAACATTCGAGTATCCTGAAATCTTGGAAAGGAATTCACCTTTTATAACAAGATGCTCATTAGGACCAACATCTCTTGGAATTTGGAAAATCTGCGCAGGATAGATCAAATCAGGATCTTTTATCTGATCTCTGTTTGAGGTATAAATTCTGCTCCATGCATATGGATCACCATATATGTCATTCATTGAAGCGATTCTCCACAGAAAATCCCCACGTACAACCGAATAAGTATCTGGTTGTACTGGTTTTGCTTTTTCTTCTGCCTGTAAAATCATACTTTCAATATTATCTAATGCAGCCATATTGTCGGAAAGGAGAGCGAGATTATTTTCTCTCATTTGTACCAACAGGTCTTTATAAGCCTGAAGTTCATCCATACGTCTGTAAATTTCATCAGGACTCATACTGAGCAATGAACTGAC
>JAUXFE010000040.1 GCA_030620215.1 Candidatus Peregrinibacteria bacterium | reverse complement strand
TCCCAGTCACCGCAAGAGATTCAGGATAATATGATTAAAGTTAAAAGTGTTTTCTAGAAAACACTTTTAACTTTAAAATTTTTAATTTTTAATTTTTAATTTTTAAATGATTGACCTTTCGATTGCCGACACACACAAAGGTCTAAAATCCAAAAAATTCTCATGCGTAGAACTTACTCAGTCATATCTCGATCGTATTAAAGAGACTGATGATAAGCTGAATTCATATGTAACGGTTACGGATGATTTGGCGTTGGAGCAAGCCAAAAAAGTGGATGCTGATGGTAAGTTTGAAAATCCGCTGACTGGGATTCCGATGAGTTTAAAGGACATAATTTGTACTTCTGGAATTAAGACGACTGCTTGTTCAAAAATCCTAGAGGACTTTATTCCTCCGTACAACGCACATGTAGCGGATAGGTTATTGGACGCCGGTGCTGTGCTTCTTGGTAAAGTTAATTGTGACCAATTCGCGATGGGTTCGAGTACGGAATTCAGTTATTTTGGTGTAACAAAAAATCCATGGGATTTGGAGAGGGTATCAGGAGGTTCATCCGGAGGATCGGCGGCATGTGTTTCCGCAGATCAAAGTACTTTTTCAATCGGTACGGATACTGGTGGTAGCATTCGTCAGCCAGCAAGCCTGTGTTCATGCGTCGGACTCAAGGTAAGTTATGGACGTGTACCGCGTGAGGGCGTGATTTCATATGCTTCGTCTTTTGATACGATAGGACCTTTGACAAAGACTGTGGAGGACGCCGCACTTGTACTAAATACAATTGCCGGCAGATCGGAAAGGGATGCTACGACACCGGACGAGAAAGTTGAGGATTATACCAAATTTTTAAAAGAAGACTTAAAAGGAGTGAAAATCGGCGTACCAAAAGAATATTTTGAAGGTGTTGAGCGAGAGACAAAAGATGTAATTAATGATGGAATTGAAGTCCTCAAAAAACTTGGAGCAGAAGTGGTGGATGTCAGTCTTTCACTGACTAAATACGCGATTCCTACCTACTATTTACTCGTAAAATCCGAAGGCAGTACCAATATGGCCAGATATGACGGTATTAAGTATGGTCATACGACGGACAGTGCGAAAGAACTTGAGGAGATCTACATGAAATCCCGAGCCGAAGGTTTTGGCGATGAAGTGAAGAGGACGATTATGTTGGGAACATATTGTTTGTCCGCGGGGTATTATGACGCGTTCTATTTAAAAGCCGCCAAAGTCCGCGCGCTTATGAAAAAGGAATATGAGGATGCTTTTGGAAAAGTGGATGTGTTGATAACTCCAACTTCTCCATTCCCTGCGTTTAAGATTGGAGATAAGGTTGATGATCCATTAACCATGTACGCGGCAGACACGCTGACTGTACCTGCGGGTATTTGCGGGCTACCGGGATTGTCGGTGCCTGCAGGTTTCGACAAGTCCGGACTCCCAATTGGTATGCAGATTCTTGCAAATCAATATCATGAAAAAAACCTGTTCCATGTAGGCCATGCGTTTGAGAGGGCGACGGAGTGGAGTAAGAAGAAACCAAATCTTTAGTCGGTCATTCTTTTTAACATACCCACCGCATTTTCCATTTGCCTGAGTTCGTAAATCCTGTTTTCGGGATCAGTTTCATATGAATCAAGCAATGTTTTAAAATAATTGATTATTAGATCTATTCTTTTTAAATTTCCAATTTTTTCTTTCTTTCTGAAAACCGGGCTGTTTTCGTTTTCTTCGCTCCATTGAGTAAGAGCCTCCTCAATTGCGTTAATGGACTCTTTGCATCTATCAACTACTGACTGATCAATTTTTTTTCCAAACCATTTACCGCCTTTGATTGCTCTTTTTTCCTGATAAAACACAGATGATTCGATGGCTTCAGTAATCAATATTGCAAATTCTGCTGGATCAAAAAATTCGGCAGCTGTTGCGGCAGATTCTGTTAATTTTTTTTCTAATTCATGTCTTTGATGAACCGCTTTTCCACTCCAGCGATCAATGTCTAAATTCTGATTTCTCCTGTCAAAAGATTCAAATTCATCTTGTTTTTCTTTTAGCTCTGATCTTAATTCTCGCATAATTTTTTCTTTTTTTTCCGTTTCCCTTCTTTTCTTTTTAACTTTTTTCATAACATCTTGCAATTGTTCAATTCTAGCTTCTGTTCCTCTGATTTCATGGGTGATTCTTGCTCTTTCAGCTTCAAAATTCTCATAATAATCCTTATTAAGCACTTCAACTTCTTCTCCTCTTTTTCCGCGATTATCCCATATATGAGTTAGGAATCTTAAAATTTCGTTTTTTGTGTCTTTGTGAAAAACATCACTTACTTTGCAATTAAAAAACATATCTTGTAACCAAGACTTTAGTAGTCTTTCACGACCCTCATCATCTAGTTTAGCCAAAATACTTTCTAAGGACTCTTTAGTTCCCCTTACATTTTCAGAAATATATAGAAATCTATTTATAATATCCATAGGAAGTTCGCTGACAGCCACCTGAACACTTTCTGGCAAATCGCCAATTTCTTTTGGTAATTCTCTGAAATCGGTATTTGACTGATCATCGCTTGGTACAACGGTTAAACCCACCTTTTTTCTTGTCGTATCAGGAATACCGGGCGTTTGATCTTCGATTTCAGTGTTTTTACTCTTTTCTGCGCGCATATTTTTATTTTAAATCTATATATTATATCACATAAATATACCTAAGTAAATATTATCGGTATTGTTTGCGTTTGATGTTGGTAAACCGGTTACAAGACGTTAGACGATGACCGTAAGACGATACGCCTTTCGCCAACGTAAACGTAATACGAATCACAAAAAAACCGCACGTAATGCGGCTTCTAACTTTTCTCTATGATTTTGAGCTTCAATATCTTCTTTAAGGTGAATGCTTTCGAAAAATGGTTGGTCTTCTCTGTCGATTACATATTCTCTTGCGGACTCCGACATCGCTGTGACCATTTCCAGTTCACTTTTTGTAATTAATCCCAACGACCAAAATAACTGTCTGTCATCCAATATCATCTGCAGGCGACCCGCAAAATCCCTGCCATCCCATTGGGTGACAATTTCTTCCGCCGTTGATGCACTTGGGCGGTTGGTCATATAAATTTCTTATCTGTATCATATTATTATAGCATTTTTTTGCTAATTTTTCAAGGATTTACATCAATTCTTCTAATAAAACTCGTAATTTTTAATTCGATTAGATATACTTCTCTCATACATAAGATAAGAACTTATGGATCTAATCATAAAATTGTTAGCTATTTTCTTCTTTAGCAGTGTAATCGGATGGATTATTGAATTGGGTTACAAGCGTCTGATTGAAAAACGAAAAGTAATGGGCTGGAAGAACCCGGGGTTTCTTAATGGGCCATATCTGCCTCCGTATGGAATAGCCGCTTGCATTATTTATTTGATATCCGGATTAGCTATTGGCTATTGGGAAAAAATAATCATAGTGATGCTGTTTCCTACGTTTCTTGAATATATAACAGCTGTGTTTCTTCGTTACGCTTATGGCATAAGAACATGGGATTATTCAAAAGAAAAATTCAATTATAAAGGAATAATTTGTGTAAAAGTTACATTATGTTGGATGATTTTATCTTTATTATATTATGTTTTTATAAATCCAGTTGTAGTAAAAATATTGCCATTTATAATTCATGACAAAAGAGTGCTTATTTTAATCGGAATTTTTATTGTTATGTTTGTGATGGATGAATTAATATTGCTTTGGCAATTGCCGGCAATACGAAAAGTAGGGAATAGAATTGATAAATTCGCAAATATTAGAATTGTAAAATGATAGTCAAACTCAACCAAGTCTGTCATCCCGAGCGTAGTCCGACGTAGAGACGCCGATTTATCGCGTCTCGCAGGAGGACGGAGTCGAGGGATCTAGACTTGGTTCTTAATGCTAAATAACAAGTGGCTGTAGATAAGCTCCGCTCGGTATGACAGCCTGTGTGCGTTCACTCGGGATGACAGCTACAATGAATTCAGCTATACTTTTTTTGACCATAAAATAAAAAACATGAATGTAAGTGTAAATTTTTGCGGAATAGACTTCCCTAACCCAACGGTTGTAGCCTCTGGTTATTTAGGTGTAACCGGTGCGAGTTTGGCGAATTGTGTAAAGAGCGGATCCGGTGGTGTAACGGGTAAAACTATATTTATGGAGGAGCGAAAAGGGCATCCGAACCCAACTGTTTTGACTTTTTCCGGTGGTCTGATAAATGCTGTTGGGCTTTGTGGCGAAGGTATTAAGAAGGCGAAACATGAATTTGAAAATTATCGAAAATTGGCACCGGAAAATCCGATTATCGGTAGCATTGGCGGTAAAAATATTGATGAGCTTGTTGAAGTTGCCGCACTTATGGATAGTTATGATGTGGATATGTTGGAATTAAATTTCTCCTGCCCAAATGTGGATAGTGAAATGGGAACACCGATTGCATGTGACCCGATGATGACTGCTAAAGCGACTAAAGCGATTAGAGAGGTTGTGAGGAAGCCGATAACTGTAAAGCTATCCCCTAACGTTCCGAATATTGGACTGATTGCTAAACACGCTGAAGCGGAGGGTGCGGATGCGATTACTGCGGTAAATACTATGGGGCCGGGGATGCTGATCGATACAAAAATGAGACGGCCGATTTTAGCCAATAAAGTTGGTGGAGTATCCGGTATGGCTTTAAAACCGATAGCTTTGAGATGTGTATATGACGTTTATAAAGCTGTCGATATTCCTATTATCGCAACGGGAGGAATTGTTAGCGGTACGGACGCGATTGAGATGATTTTAGCTGGAGGTTCTCTGCTCGGAGTTGGATCTGCTATCGTCTATCACGATATGAAATGCTTTACGATGATAGTTGATAAAATTCGGGAGTATATGGAGGAAGAGGGATTTAATGATATATCTGAGATGGTTGGACTTGCTCATGAAACCCAAAACTCTAAATTCTAAACTCTAATCAAACTCAAAATTCAAAACTCAAAATTCAAAAATTTTAGTTTTTAAACTTTAGACTTTAAATTTGCTTAGAGTTTTGAGTTTAGAACTTAGAGTTTTACAATAAATATATGACATTACTAGCACTTAAAGTAAAAGAAATCATCAATGAAGGGCCAGATGTAAAAAGCTATGTTTTCGAACATAATCTAAATGCCAAACCTGGGCAGTTTGTGATGGTTTGGATGCCGGATGTGGATGAGGTACCGATGTCTATCGGCTGGCAGACGAATAAAGAATTTTATCTAACGATTGCAAAAGCCGGTGACTGCACCGAAGCTATTCATAAAAATATAGGAGTGGGAGACAAATTGGGTATTCGCGGACCGTATGGCAATCCATTTACTTATAAGGAATGTAATGAAGTAGTTTTAGTCGGCGGAGGATGTGGAACGCCTCCGATATTAAATCTTGCTCAAAAGTTGGCTGAAACCAAAATTAAGACGACAGTTTTGTTAGGCGGGCGGACCAAAGATCATCTTCTTTTTGAGGATAAATTCAAAGAACTTGGATGTGATCTGCATGTCGCGACAGATGACGGTGGCAAGGGGCACAAAGGTTTTGTAACGGACTTATTGGAGAAGAAGTTAAAGGACGGTGGGGTTGATTGTGTATATACTTGCGGACCCGAGCTTATGATGGTAACTGTCGCCAAATTAGCTCAGTATTATAATGTGGATAGTCAGGTCAGCCTTGAGCGTTATATGAAATGCGGATTTGGAATCTGTGGCCAGTGTTGCATAGATGGTACAGGACTTCGGGTGTGTAAGGACGGCCCGGTTTTTTCTGGAGAAATTGCCCTGAAACATCAGGAATTTGGTAAGTATAAAAGAGATTCAGCTGGAATAATGACGGATTTGAGTGGATGCAAGTTGTAATTGTCTGAACTGTGATTTCTTATGATTTAGTTGATGGGCATGATTTTTTGTTATACCCGTAGAGACGCGATTAATCGCGTCTCTACGGAAGGAAATCACAATAATCATTTTAATCACATAAATCACAGTTCAGACAATATGCCATAATTCAAACAGCAAATTATTTATCTAACTACCTATATTATGACTGATGGCAAAAAAGGCGGCGGATGCTGTGGCGGAAGCTGCAAATAAAAATCCAAAATAAAAACCTTCCATTTATATCTGGGAGGTTTTTTGGGATGGCAGGCCATCGTGGACGATGTTAGAACTGTATTTCTAAAACTGACACACTATTACGCATTGCATGGTGCAAATTTCAGCCTCCGGGTCATTTCGACAAGCAGATTCACACTCTTGAAACGTTCC
>JAUXFE010000094.1 GCA_030620215.1 Candidatus Peregrinibacteria bacterium | reverse complement strand
GTGCATATTGTTACAAAATAATATCCATCACATGAATAATCCCAATTCTGCAAACGCGTAGATTTAATTCGATATTTCTCCTGATATAACTCAGGATTAAATTCATTTATATGCATATCAATTCAGCTGAATACTACTTAATGATTCAATTTTAGTAAACTTTTGTTCACTTGTCAATTATTTACTTACTTATCTCACCTTGCGATAAAAGCCTATTTTCGGTAATCTTATTTTATCTGTGGATAAACAAAAATAACTATGATCGATCTTAAAGATCTTCGCGGAAACAGAGCGCTTTACGAAGCGGGATTCAAGAAAAAATACGTCGATATCAATATCGATGAATTATTAAAATTGGACGAACAGTATCGAATTGTACTTCAGGAAGTCGAAGCAATGCGCGGTAAGAAGAACGAGGTATCTAAACTTATTCCAACTCTGACAGACAAGGATAGGGATACGAAGATCAAAGAAATGAAGGAGTTGGGCGATAAACTGGATAAGAAAGAGGATGAGTTGAACACAATTTTTGTTCAACTACGCGAACTTGCTGATCAGGCTCCCAACCCACCACATGAAAGTGTACCGGAAGGAAAAGAAGATGAAGATAATGAGGTTATTAAAACTATAGGCGACATTCCAAAGTTTGATTTTGAACCAAAAGACCATCTTGATCTTGGCAGGATTTTAGACGTAATCGATATGGAATCCGCCGCGGAGACTAGTGGTTCTCGCTTCTATTATCTTAAAAATGAATTGGTTTTAATCGAATTCGCGCTTGTAAATTGGCTGATGCATAAATATGTAAAGAAAGGCTTTACTCCTGTAACAGTCCCTGCACTGGTAAAGGAAAAGATGATGTACGCGACCGGATTTTTTCCGGCGGACAGAAATGAGATTTATGAAGTAAATGCTGATGACGATAAATTGTTTTTAGTCGGAACATCTGAAGTTCCGTTGGCCGGCTTACATATGGGCAAACCGGTGACAGGTGATCTGCCAAAAAGATATGTCGGCTTTTCCCCTTGTTTCAGGCGTGAGGCCGGTAGTTATGGAAAGGATACAAAAGGGATATTGAGGGTTCATCAATTCGATAAAATGGAAATGTTCTCATTCTGCCATCCGGATAAAAGCTGGGAAGAGCATGACTTTTTATTGAGTATTGAAGAAGAGATTCTGACTGAACTCGGGTTGCCTTATCAGGTGGTGAATATCTGCTGTGGAGATCTTGGTGCACCGGCAGCCAAAAAATATGACTGTGAAGTGTGGATTCCTACGCAGAAGAAATACAGAGAACTTACTAGCTGTTCCAATTGTACGGATTTTCAGGCAAGGAGAGGTGGTATCAGGTATAAAGACGAAAGTGGTACACATTTAATGCATACTTTGAATGGTACAGCGATGGCTAGTACAAGGACGCTGATTGCTATAATAGAGAATTTTCAGCAAAAGGACGGATCTGTTTTGATTCCAAAGGTGCTACATGATTATTTGCCTGGGATAACAACTATTAAACCTAAATCTAACTAAGTCTACTGGCAGTCAATTGGGATTATAAATATTACTCCAATGGACTACCAATAGACTGCCAGTAGACCTGGACACTAACAAGAATATTAATAAATCAAATTATGACTCAACACCCGCATCAACCCCAACCCCCAAGACCTCCTCAATTTCGTCCGCCGAAGCGGAATGGTGGTTTTACATACGTGCTTATTTTCGCGCTTGTTCTTACTATTTCCTACTATATTTTCAATCCCGGACAGGGCGGTATTGATGACAGTAAGTTAACTGAAGTTCCGATAAGTCAGATCGTTCAGGAATATAATCAGGGACAATATTCACAAATTGAAATCAAGAACAGCAAAATTTATGCTACGACCAAAAATAACAAACAGCTTCTTGCATATCGTCCGGAGGGTGAAAGCCTTGCGGATCTGGGATTAAATAATCCTGCCATCGCTACAACTATTACAGTGATAAGTACAGAGGCAAGCGCTTTCTGGATTAATGTGCTTTCCAGCTGGCTTCCGATAATCCTGTTTATCGCTTTGATCATATTTATGGCGAAGCAATTGACCAAAGGTGCAAGCAGTGCGTTTAGTTTTGGAAAATCGCAGGCGAGGGTTTATTCCAAAAACGGCAAAGGAAAAACCACTTTTAAAGATGTAGCCGGAATGGATGAATCCAAGGAGGAGTTGATCGAAGTCGTGGACTTTTTAAAGCATCCCAAAAAATACACTAAAATCGGTGCTAAAATTCCGCGTGGAGTATTACTCGTTGGAGCTCCCGGTACCGGTAAAACCCTTCTTGCAAGGGCGGTTGCCGGCGAAGCCGAAGTGCCTTTCTTTAGCATTTCCGGTTCTGAGTTTGTAGAGATGTTCGTGGGTGTCGGTGCGAGTAGGGTGAGGGATTTGTTTCAGAAAGCTAAAAAGAACGCGCCTTGTATTATTTTTATTGATGAAATCGATGCTGTCGGCCGACAGAGAGGGTTTGGTTTGGGTGGCGGACATGATGAGCGGGAACAGACGCTGAATCAGATATTGGCCGAGATGGATGGTTTTGAAAAAGATACCAATGTAATCGTAATGGCCGCTACTAATAGGCCGGATGTATTGGATGCGGCTTTAATGCGACCGGGAAGATTTGATAGAAGAGTATTTATAGATATGCCGAATTTAGTGGAACGTGAGGCAATTCTCGAGGTTCATGCCCGCGGTAAACAACTTGATAAATCCGTTAATTTTAAAAAGATCGCACAGCAGACACCCGGTTTTTCTGGCGCGGATTTAGAAAATTTGCTAAATGAAGCTGCTATATTTGCAGCCAAAAAAGACCGCAGTAAGGTAAAACATAGTGACCTTGAAAACGCTATTGAAAAAATCGGACTTGGCCCGGAAAAAAAGTCACGCAGACTGAGTGATGAAGAGAAAAAGATCACCGCTTATCATGAAGTGGGGCATGCCCTGGTCGGCAAACTTCTGCCTAAATGCGACCCTATTCACAAAGTTTCTATTATCTCAAGAGGTATGGCTTTAGGCGTTACATGGTTTGTACCGGAAGAAGACAGGCATCTTAAATCCGTCTCTAAATTTAAAGATGAACTCTGCTCTCTTCTCGGCGGGTATATGTCTGAAAAATTGACTTTTGGAGAAGTGACGACTGGTGCCAGCAGTGATCTACAACGCGCCACTGAAATCGCCCGCAAGATGGTAATGGATTATGGGATGAGTGAAGAGTTAGGCCCTGTGATCTTTGGTGAGAAATCAATGGCCAGATTTTTAGGCACGGAGCTTGGAACCAAGCCAAATTACAGTGAAGATGTCGCGTCTAAAATTGACTCCGCTGTTTCCAATATTATTAACAAAGCTATGGTGAGAACCGAAAAGATCCTGATTGATAATAAGGCTTTGCTTAAAAAGATCGCTGAAGTGCTCCTTGTAAAAGAGGTTTTAAATAAGGAAGAGTTTAATAAATTCTTTCCAAAAAAAGCGACTGCTAAATCTAAGAAATAACTTTTTATTACAAAATTACAAAATTGAAAATTACAAAATTAATTTGTGATCGGTTATTTTATAAAACGTCATTCATCCCAACGAAGGCGCGG
>JAUXFE010000083.1 GCA_030620215.1 Candidatus Peregrinibacteria bacterium | reverse complement strand
TAAAGGAGAGTACTCTCGGTTTCAAAAAATTAACAACTTAACAATTTATTTATATATAAGTTACTGATTTATTGTACAAATGAAACGCGTGGTTGATTCCTCCAAAAATATTTGGTTAAGCTTTACTTTTATAAGCTTTAAGTCCCCCTTCCCTATTTTTTTAGGGAAGGGGTTAGGTGCAATGATTATATTATAATGGACAAGATCTGATAGAAATTGTTCCACACTTCCTAATAAAAGATTACCCAAATAGGAGGTGAAGAATGAGTAAAAAATATGATAAGAAGCAAATCGGCGAGATCGTAAAAAAGATCAAGGAACTCAAGCTGAGTTATTCTGATGGCGCAAAGGAATTTAATATACCTGCAAGACATATCTATCGGTATAATAATGAGCTTGAAAAAGCGAATGGTTTATCAGCGGATGAAAACCTTCCGGCCAAAGAGTTAGCTGGATCACGGCTTAATCCTGAACCGGAAAAGGTAAAAACAGAAGTTTCATCATTGCCATCAGATGTTCAAACAATAATAGTCAACTATCGCCAGGCGAATCCGGATCATGGCTATCAGCGAATTGAAGACTACCTGCGTGATAAATATTTTCTAATCGTACAGCGCAAAGAGCTTCGCAAAATCTTAAAAGCACACGGTTTGGAAAAGATATTAGATTCAAGTTTCGATAAAAAAGACCAGCCGGCGAAAGGTACTCGTCGTTTTGAAGCGAACAGTCCTAAAGAGTTATACCAGATGGATCTTAGTTATGTCTATGTTAGCGGATTGCCCGTATTTTATTTAATCCTAATCATAGATGATCATAGTCGTTTTTGTGTGGGCTATGATTTAGTATCGGACCAGAAAGGTTTGACCATGATAAAGGCCTTACAGCGTAGTATCGACCGCTATGGCAAGCCCCGGAAATTACTAACCGATCAAAGTGGTAGTTTTTATTCATGGAGTCATGCCCGGACGCTATTTCAGAAATATCTGGATGATCTGAAAATCGAACATATTGTTTGTGATCCGCACAGCCCTCAAACGCAGGGCAAGGTAGAACGGATGACGCAAACGATTCAAAAGGAATTGCTGCATCAAGTTCGATTTAAAAGTTATGAGCATGCCCAACTGGAGCTCGAAGAATATATTCATCGATATAATTACAGTCGTCCGCATCAAGGCATCGGCGGCTCATGTCCATCGGATCGGTTCCATCATATATCAGAGGAGACATCCGAAATAGAGAAGTCTCTAATATCCTCGTCGATAGATTTGTCAAAAGGCTACTTGATTTTGAAAGATACAAATCGTACCTTAAGCGTTGTATTTACCGAAAAAACAATGCAGGTATTTTTAGATGGCCAGCTATTAAAATAAGGAGCTTTGCATGAGTAACGAACTTGAATATTTAAAACGTCTGAACATGGTAGAGATATTAAGTTCGCATTATAATCTTCAATTTACTCATAAAGGGTCAGCGGATGTATGCTTATCGCCATTTACGACCGAATCGGCTGCCAGTTTTTTTGTAAGCGCGGGAACCGATGGTCATTGGTTATTTAAGGATTTCTCCAGTGGTCATGGAGGAAGTATCATCGATTTTATTTTATTAAAAGAAAATATTAGCGAGGTTTCTCAGGCCATAGCCCATTTGCGAAAATTGTTAAGGCCAAACGGAAACCTCGGAATCAGTGAGCCATTACCGGCGGCAAGTTTGGCACAGCCTAAAAAATATGATATTCATCGGTTATATCAGCAGATAAAAAGAAATGATCCGGCTGTTTGTCGTCGTTATCTTTCAGCGCGTGGTATCGGCGAAGAGTTCATAATCGCTTTAGAACATGAAGGCATATTATTGCATAATAGCTATAAAGATGATTCCTATTGTAGTTTTGCGGTCTATGATGCAGCTAAGCGTTTGAGTTGTATCGATAATCATCAGATAAATGGCAGCAAAAAATTTGTACTAGGCAAAAAGCATATCTTCAGTCTGGATTGGCCCGATTTAAAAGACCGCGGCCAGCTATATATCTGTGAAAGCATCATTGATTATTTAAGCCTGAAGACGTTGGAAGGCGGCCTCGCCAAAGGCATCGCCTTGTTAGGCAATCAATTAACAAGTTACGATTTATCATTTTTAAATAACAGTTCGAGCCTGGTGTCCTGTTTTGATAATGATGGCGGCGGTTTTCGCGGCTATTTGGATTTAAGAGAGCAATTTCCCGATAAAGAAGTATCGATCTATGAATTAGGGCCTGCTCAAAAGGATGTGAATGATCGCCTGTTATCCGAAAAGCAGGCTAAAAGGGAAACTCATTTAACAGCGGAAGATAAGTTAGCGATCTATAAAGCATTCATCCGGAGTGATAATCGGAGTCAATTAGCGCAGGATTGGGGTATAGACCGTTCATATCCATATAAAATTGTCAAAGAATGTGAAGAAATGTTATTGGATAATTTCAATGAAAAAAGTCCCGGTCGCAAATCCGCCAATGAAGTTGCGAATAAATCAGAAGCTCAGGATAAAATAAAACAATTAGAGGAAGAAAAACAAAAACTGGAGAAGGAGAAAGAACTTTATTATGCACAGAGTGAATTTTTAAAATTACGCTTAAAATGGTCAGAACGTGAGCTATCCGAATTACAAGGCGAAGCTGCCGATGGCGCTGCCCCGAAAAGACAGATAAAAAAAATGAGAAAGAAGAAACGATAGAATTATATAAGGATTTACAAAGTTCGACCATTCATTTGACGAGCCGGGAGTTGACAGGGTCGAGCCAACATTCAAAGAGTATATTTTACGACTGGTTAAAGGGTCCAAAAGAAAGGAAGAAGCGGGAAGTAACAGTTATCACTGAGGATGTTGCCGTGAACGCTATCGAAGTCATCATCAAATATCCACATTTAGGTGGAGTTAAAGGGCAAGCATATATGATATATCAGCGGTTGGGTTATGTCCCGCGACATACTTATCAAAATCTTAAAAAAGCCGTGGGTCGGATAATTTTTCAGGAAGCATATCGCAAAAATTTACTTCCCAGGCCGAGTGTTTATGAACATGAACGGCCACAGGAAAAAAATGAGATTTGGGCCGAAGATTTTACAAAAATTAAAGTTTTAGGTTTTACATATCCGGTCGCTCTTTTACAGGATGTATTTAGCAATAAATATTTAGGCCATTCGACCCGGGAGACAGAGAGTATCGAACTGGTAGCAGAGCCCGTTGAAATGGCCGTAGAAAAAAATAATAATGCCGGCCCTAAAAAGTTTATTTTAAGTGATAATGGGACTCAATATGTAAGTGACGCGCATGGGCAATTATTAGCCAAACATGAAATTGTTCAAAAAAATATTCCGGCATGTAAACCACAATATAACGGCTCGATTGAATGTGGTAATCGGGATTTTAAGAGTGTCTTTTATAATGTATTTTCACAAAATGACCTCAATGAATTTGTAGAAATAGATTTAAATACTACAGATAAAAAGAAAAAATTGTTAGAAAAGGTAGCGTTATCAGTCAAAGAAAGCATTGAGATATTGAATGAGGAAATTCCTCGTCCCGCTTTAGGCGGAGTAACGCCAAATGATATTTACACAGCTTGTGCTGAAGAAAAAAAGAAATCAAATGCTGAATATTTAATGAAAGAACAGATGAAAGAAAAAGTAAAAAACTGGTCAAAATCCAAATATGATTTAGTGAAGGATGTACTCAATAAACAGAATCTGTCAAAAAAGGAACTGTTAATTAAACACTATTTTTTTCAGAAAAGACCATTGAGAAGAATTAGTAAATTACCAATAGAAGTGTGGACTAATTAATTTGAAATTTTGTCCGATTTATCTTGACTTAGAACACTTAATCCCCCTTTTCTAAGGGGGAATACTCGGGCTGCGCCCTTAAAAATTCGCTTAGCCTATATGTTATATTAGTAAAGTTCCTTGAAATATAT
>JAUXFE010000012.1 GCA_030620215.1 Candidatus Peregrinibacteria bacterium | reverse complement strand
AGTGCACTACGCGTCACTTTTTTCGGATCGATAATACCGGCTTTGAACATGTCGGTTAATTGATCGGCTGGTTTTAATTTGATGTCGCTTGTTGCATCGTAACCCATGTTTTTATTCTTTACCCATGCTTCCTGAAGTTTACTTTGCATCAAAGTGCCATCGACTCCCGCGTTTTCTGCGATTTGATTTAGAGGGTAAGCAAGAGCGCTTTTGACGATCTCTGCACCGAGTTGCTCTTCTTCAGAATCGAGTTTTTTAGGATCAATTTTTAGACTTGCCTGTAATAACGCTGCGCCACCACCGATAACAACACCTTCTTCTACAGCGGCGCGGGTCGCGGACAAAGCGTCTTCAATTCTATGCTTCTTTTCTTTTAGTTCGATCTCTGTTGCGGCGCCAACTTTGATAACAGCCACTCCTCCTGTCAGCTTAGCTAAGCGTTCCTGCAATTTATCTTTATCGAAATCTGATGAACTCTTTTCGATTTCAGTTTTGATCTGTTTGACGCGCTCCTGAATCGCTTCGGATTGGCCTTTGCCTTCTACAATTGTGGTGTCATCTTTTGTTGAAACGATTTTGCGGGCCTTCCCAAGATCTTCAACAGTTGCGTTTTCAAGCTTTAATCCTATTTCTTCGGAAATAACTCGTCCTCCGGTTAGAATTGCGATGTCTTGTAACATTGCCTTGCGTCTGTCACCAAAACCGGGAGCTTTTATAGCTAGAGTGTTAAATGTCCCTTTTAATTTATTAACGATAAGAGTTGCCAAAGCTTCGCCTTCAATATCTTCACCGATAATTACCAGATTCTTTTTACCGGCTTGTGCCATGCTTTCTAAAAGCGGGAGGATCTCCTGTATGCTTCCGATCTTTTTGTCGGTTAAAAGGAGCATAACGTCTTCGTAAATAGCTTCCATCCTTCCTGCATCTGTAACCATATAAGGTGAAATGTAGCCGTTATCAAACTGCATACCTTCTACCATATCAATTGAAAGACCCATAGTCTGACCTTCCTCGACCTGAACGACTCCATCACCGCCTACTTTATCGAAAACTTCTGCGATTAATTCACCAACTTCCTCGTTTTGTGCGGAAATTGTGGCGACTTGAGCCATTTCTTCCTTAGTTGTGATTTCTTTTTTCATTCTATCCAATTCATTCACAACTGTTTTAACCCCTGATTCAATACCTTTCTTAAGAAGCATTGGGTTAACTTTGTTGGTTGTGATGTGATGCATACCTTCTTTGACGATTGCATGAGCAAGAACAGTTGCGGTTGTTGTACCGTCACCTGCAACGTCGTTTGTTTTGTTCGCAACTTCTTTTACAAGTTGTGCGCCCATGTTTTCAAATGGTTCTTCGAGATCGATTTCACGGGCAATGGATACGCCATCGTTTGTAATGGTCGGCGCTCCGTATTTTTTCTCAATAAGCGCGTTTCGGCCTTTTGGCCCCATTGTTACACGAACTGCGTTGGTTAGTTTTTCGATACCGTCCAATAGTTTTTGACGGGCTTCGTCTGAATGCATTAGCTGTTTAGACATTGTTTTAATTGGTTAGGGATTAATTTATTACTTGAATTTTTTAAACTCTAAACTCTAAGTTCTAAACTCTAATCAAATTTAAATTTTAAACTTTAAAATTGCTTAGAATTTTGAGTTTGGGACTTAGAGTTTTACGTGACTATGGCACGTACGGAGGTCATTTCTACAATTTTATACTCCACATTGTCCACCTTTACATCTTCACCGGAGTATCGGCCGTAGAGGACTTTGTCTCCGAGTTTTATTTCAATGGGTAATTCAGCACCTTTGTCGCTGATATTTGTTGCTGCTATTGCAACGACTTCGCCTTCCTGAGGTTTTTCTTTGTTGGCAGTATCAGGAATAACGATTCCGCTTTTTGTAACTTCTTCAGCTTCTAGCGGTTTGATAACTACGTAGCCGTTTAGGGGTTTGATGTTCATAATATATACGATTAATGATTAACGATTAACGATTTATGTAAAACATGCAACGTTCAACATAAATCTTAATTGGCACTTTGTTAAATTGAGTGCTAAGTAATTGTAGCAAATGGGGAAATGAGGTCAATACCTTTTCGTGCTACGCTGTGGTATACCTCCACTTGCCTACGGCAACCCTCGCCGATTGAAATAGATTGAAGTAGATTAAAAAATCAACGTCAATCTATTTCAATCGGAGGTGGCGAGCGATAGCGAGATGGGGGATATCTATTTAATCAAAATATATCCCTCCGTACTCACACCATCATCGAAATAATGCTTTACCCAACTTACAGCGTCGAATTCTTTTAAGAATGGCTCCACTAACATACCGTATGATTTAGTGGCGATAAGAGGTATGGATTTTTGAATGTCTATAAATGTAATTTCGTCACTAACTTTGCTTAGATTACTGATGGTCTGGCGGAATGGCTGATGCTGAGAGAGCACATGCTTAGGTGAAAGCGTAAGGTCGATTGTTTCAACTGCGGTATCGCGGTTATTTGCGATCACCATTAATTCATCGGTAGCTGTATAACAGAAACCGGAGCTGGTGTTCACCACTTCAACGCAATGTACTTCATAACCTTCATAAGTTTCGGATGATTCTTCAATACGGCTGGTATCCGCAATTAGTTCTCGACTGATGGTTCCATCCGGCAATATGACTTCGTGGAGTTTTGGTGCGAATTGTGCCGCCAAATATTTAAAACCATCCATCATTTTTGCCAGTTTTATCTCTACAAATTCCTGATCAGAATGAGAAAGAATAAGGCTTATTTTTACATTGCCATCTTCTTCACCCTTACCAATTGCAAATGCATATTCACCTTCAAATAAGGGATAGAAATCATTTCTTAAACCTACTTCATCACCAAAAACTTTGGTTACCTGTGCCCTAATAATACTTTCTAAAATAACTCCGTAAGCAGGATTTAAATTGCTTATTGTTGAAAGTGTATTTTGCCATTCCTGACTTAAATTTGCCCCACCTATATATAGTGCCAGATCTTGTGAGCTTATATAATCGGTTAATTTATAAGCGAATCGTGTTTTATCCCGATAGCTATCTTCTAATGAAAGAAGATCCTGAGTTAAATTTATAAAAGTGTTGAAATGAAAACCTGTTGTGTTTTTGCGTACCGTTAATGTTATGTGATTGATAACGTGCTTGAGAGGTTCAACTACGTTGTTGACGGCAATATTATCTTTAAAATTAAGTGCCTGAAAGTTTAAATAACTCCTTATCCAATCCTGCCTGGGTAAATTTGAGAGAGATTTTTGATAATCTTTTTGATTGGTAAGGGCGATTAAATTGCCGTTATAAACATCCTGTATAACCTCAAGTGCAGAAATATTATTTGCTACAAAAACATATGGACCGATGAATGCAATATTAAATGAATGGCTTTGAGGATAGGAATAAATCGGCAGACGAGTAGTTCCGGATTTTATCAGTTCTTCTTCCGGCAGTGCTAGCCCTTTAAAGAAATGTAAAGTTGTACGCCGACTGGAAGTTTGCATAAAAAATACAGGGATATTGCTATTGATGCCGTTTTCAATTAAAACAGCTCCAAAACGACTTCTGTCCCAATTTATATCGGCGGATTCAAAGTCGATACCAAATGATTTCTTGAAAATTGCTTCAAGTTTTTCCTTGTTTAATGCTTCGTTATTTTCCAGTTTTATAGGTAGTGTGAAATCTTCAAATTCTATAAACGCAACAGTTTGGTCTTCCGGTAAAAAATGCGCAACGCTCTTTTGTGAATATGAAAACCAAATCAGATAAAAAATAAATACAATCAAAAGAATTACCCCCAGCCCTATTACCCCAAAAAGAAACTTATCTTTAAAGGTCAGTTTTTTACTGCGCATCAGGTGGAGTTTTTTTAGAAGAATGGTTGGTTTCATAAATATTCTTTTAGAGCGGTTTTTATATTAACATAACTTATTTCAATGACCAATATGCAAAATAACCAAATTCCAATAACCAAATTCCAAACAATATTCAATGTACAAATTACAATACTCAAGCTAATTTGGAATTTGGTTATTGGAATTTGTAATTTGTTTGTAATTTGGTAATTGGAATTTGGAATTTGGAAACTGAAATTAAGAATTAACTTCTGTTTCCTTTCCACATTGTTCGCATTTGATCAAATCCTTTTTTTGCTGAACTTGTATGCCATTGCAAACAGGGCATAAGTCATCTATTGGTTTTCTCCATGTGGCAAAATCGCATTTAGGGTAATTGGCACAGCCGTAGAATACTTTACCTTTTTTAGTTCTTTTTTCCACAATATCCCCCTTGCATTTTGGACATTTCACTTTTAATGCATGACCAAGTGTGCGTGTGAATTTACATTTAGGATAATTCTCACATGCCAGGAATTCCCCGAATCTGCCTTTTTTGACGATCATTTGCCCGTTACATTTTTCACATTTTTCATCTTTGTACTCTTTTTGCAATTCTTTCTCCTTTTCCTGGTCTTCTTTCATCGGTTTTGCATTTTTGCATTCAGGATATTTAGAACAACTTAGAAACTTTCCGTTACGTCCAAATTTTACAATCATAGGTGCACCGCATTTTTCACAAATTTCATCTGTTTTTTCATGTATGACATCTTCTTTTTTAATTGATTTCTTTTTTTCTTCGATGATTTTTATAAAAGGTTCGTAGAAATCTTTGATAACTGATTGCCACTCGATACCTTCTCTGGCAATATCATCGAATTTTTCCTCCATGTGTGCTGTGAATTGGTAATCCACAATATCCCCAAAATGTTCTACTAGGAAATCATTAACAATAAGTCCGATTTCCATTGGATACAATTTTTTATCCTGTTTTTTCTCAATATATCCACGGGTCATAATTGTAGAAATAGTCGGCGCGTAAGTAGATGGACGACCAATACCTTCGGCTTCAAGTTTTTTTACAAGACTAGCTTCGGTATATCTATGAGGTGGCTGTGTAAACTTCTGCTCAGGATTGATTTTAATCAAATCACATGCTTCTCCTTCATTCATTTCAGGTAAAATTTTGTCTTTATCAGAAAGCGCATCTTCCGGATGATCAGTACCTTCTACATAAACTTTCATAAAACCCGCTTTCTTTATAATCTGACCTTTGGCCCTTAATTCATAGTCTTTATCAGCCTTTATAGTAATAATTGTAGTGTCGAGTTCCGCATCAGGCATTTGGCATGCGATAGTACGTTCCCAGATTAATTTGTACAATTTGTATTGCTGATTATCGAGATGTTCCTTTAGATCTTTTGGAGTTTTTTCCGGATGAGTAATTCTAATTGCTTCATGAGCTTCCTGTGCTCCTTTTGCTTTTTTTGTGAATACTCGGGGTTTGGCCAGGCAATATTCTTTTCCATATAGCTTTTCAATTGTTTTTGGAACTTTCCTTAGAAATTCACCCGAAAGATTATAGGAATCGGTACGCATATATGTAATAAGACCACTGTGATGTTTTCCGTGTTCCATACCTTCATATAACTGCTGAGCAACCACCATTGTCTGTTTTACAGAAAAACCGAGCTTACGAGAAGCTTCCTGCTGAAGTGTACTTGTTATGAACGGAGCCGCCGGATGTCTTTTGGCATCTTTCTTTACAATTTTTTCAACTTCGAAGTCAGCTTTGTCTAAATCCTGAACTACTTTATCAGCTTGTTTCTTGTTTTTAACTTCTGCCTTTTTTCCTTTGATTTTATTAAGCTCCGCTTTAAATTCACCATTTTTAGCCTTCAGGTCACAATCAATATCCCAATATTCTTCAGTTTTAAACGCTTCGATTTCTCTTTCTTTTTCAACAATTAATCTAACAGCAACACTTTGAACACGACCGGCACTAAGCCCTGCACGTATTTTTGTCCAGAGAAGAGGGGATAGTTTGTAACCCACCAATCTATCTAATACTCGGCGTGCTTGTTGGGCGTGTACTCTGTTGATATCAATAGCCCTTGGATTATCCAAAGCTTTTAAAATTGCCGATTTAGTTACTTCATGGAAAGCAATTCTTTTGAAATGACCTTTTTTGAGACCAAGCGCGTAAACTAAATGCCATGCAATACTTTCCCCTTCGCGGTCCTCATCGGGTGCGAGCCATACCATTGTATCCGGATACTTATGAACGAGATCTTTTAGCTCCTTAACTATTTTTTTCTTATCCGGGCTGATTTCATACTCAGGTTCGAAATTATTTTCGGTGTCAATTGCTAAAGTTTTTTTAGGAAGATCCCGAATGTGTCCCATAGATGCCTTTACATTATATTTGGCTCCAAGGAACTTTTTTAATGTTCGTGCTTTTGCAGGGGACTCTACTATTATTACGTGGTTCATATTATTTGTGACGTTATGACGTTATGACGAAACGACGATACTATATTATTTATAAAATTCCAAATTCCAATTACCAAATTCCAAACAAAGTACAAATTGCAATGCTCAAATCTCAAACTATATTCCAATTACCAAATTCCAAACAAAGTACAAATTGCAATGCTCAAATCTCAAACTATTCGGTTTTTTTGATTATTGAACTAAAAATGTTTCTTAATTCAATAGATTCCTGAGTTAATTCGTTTTTTTCTTTTTCTAGCTCCTGATTATCATTTGTTTCACATAATTTCAACCATAAACCACTTTCTTTGGCTTCTTTTCTACAAATTTTAATTCGATGTACAAAATCTTTTCCGCTTAACTTCTCATTGGCTTCAATATAATTAGCTGCCTGGGAGCCGGATGATTTAATTAATTGTTTTCCATATTCAAAATTCGCAGTAGTTTTTGGTAATTTTTTAACAAAATCACGACATCTTTTTGCAAACTTATAAGTTCGTTCTTCTAAATCATATTTCATACTATTTATCAGTTAAATAATAATAGAATTCAATTCTAGTAAACATATGTTCACTTGTCAATCAATTTGTAATTTGGTTATTGAATATTGAGTATTGTTTGGAATTTGGTAATTGGAATTTGTAAATTGCGTATGTATATATAGGTATAGATATCTAATGTCAAAATTTTTTTCTATTTTTCAATCATCATCAGCCAGAGAAAATGTCAAGTTTTGCCTTTAGCTAAGCCAAATAATAGTATTTTAGCCATGAAAAAAAATTTTTAGTCAAATCGAGTAAAAATGGCTTATTTATGCGGTTAAAATTGTATAAAAAATGTTTACATATGACTTTTTTCGCTGTAGCTAGGGAAAAACTCTTGCTTGGGGTGAGTATACTGCTTATACTACCCATGCTTTTATTATTTAATTACTTCTATTATGACTAAACAAGATTTAGTTGCTGCTGTTGCTGCTTCTGTCGGAGTTAGCAAAAAAGTAGCTGGTGAAGCTCTAGAAGCTGTTCTAAGCACAATCACCAAAAGCCTTAAAAAAGGTGAAAATGTAACTGTAACTGGTTTCGGAACATTCCGTGTTAGCCACCGTGCTGCACGAACTGGTGTTAACCCAAGAAACCCATCTCAGAAGATCAAAATCCCAGCTATGAAAGTTCCTGCTTTCAAAGCTGGTAAATCTCTTAAAGATGCAGTTAGATAGTTCTTATTGAACTTATTATCAAGGTCCCGTTTGGCTTCGGTCAGGCGGGATTTTTGTTTGTGAAAGAAGCCCCTTACGGTCTTATAGCGGGGCTTCTTCATCATTTGGTCTCCTTTGGTGTGTAAGTGATCCATTTTTTAGGATCGTATCTCAGTTTTTGGCTGTGCATGTGCCACATACCATCTACTATTCCGGAATATCCTCGCTGTGGTACACCAACAAGCAAATTGTCACCATCGCGTTTTACGGCAAAGATAACGTAAACTCGGCACACATCGCATAGAGCGATAATGGCATGGTTGCCATCGATGTCGTACAGGCCCTCTCTTATCATGAGATGTAGGTCACTTCCACTCCCTTTTACTCTGATCGGCCTGATCAATTCGGCCGTTCGGCCATCGGCAAGATCGTGTGTTTCGGGCACTTTCTTATCAGGTCTGTCTTCGATGGTAACGATTTCACCACGCTTTTTCCATTTACCGAAATACTGACTGCCGGTTCCGGAGCATTGCTGAATCAAAGAAGCTACTACGCTCAATCCTATCATTACCGCCATGACAATTGTCATGGTAGTCCATATGTCTCTTTTTTCTCTTGCTTCGTGCATTTTCTATATCCTTTCAGGGTCACCTTAGAGCACCCTATGATGTTATTGAACATCCTGCAAACCACATCCAACGGATCGATTTAACAGGCATGATATTTTACATGAAAATAAAGCTTTTGTCAACTTAAATGATTTATTAAGAACCCCACTTGCCGAAGCAAATGGGGTTAATCATCGGATCTCTCATATGGTATCCAGAGCACCTTCACGCCGTCATCAATTTCCTCCCATTCTAAGTTGTATCTATTTGAGATTCTTATTGTGGCTGCGTTTTTAAAGAGGCCCCAGTATAGTCTGTCGCCTTCAATGCGAACGAAGGAATCTATTCTTGCGGCTCTGGCCCAATAACAGATTATGTGACCGTGCCTTGAGTCGTATATGCCGGCGTTCAGCTTTTTACCCCTCTTGTCCCTTATGATCAGCGGGATCACTAGAGGTGCATTTTCCTTGAACAGCCTTAGTTCTTCGTGGACGCTGTCTGACATCTCTCTTGTTTCGAGTGTGAACTCTATGAAGTTGAATACATCCCAGCCTATAGCGTGGTAAAAATGATTAGTGTCTATTGTGGATCTCCAACTTCCAGTGTATTCGCCAGATGATCCATATGTAATAGAGTGTAGACCGATTTTACCGCTGGAGCATTGCTGAGCCAAAGAGGCTATTACACTCAGGGCTACTAATGTAGCCGCAACGATTGTCAGAATGGTCCAAATATCTCTTTCTTTGCCGTTCCGGCTCATTATCTACCTCCTTTCCGGGTTATGATGTTGTCCGATGATGTTATTGAACATCCTGCAAACCACATCCAAAAGAATCGATTTACAAGGCTTAAATTATACATTAAATATATATTTTGTCAACTACTACTTATTTCGTTGCGTAAGCATGATGGTTTTGGTAACATTATTACGATTTAATTAATAACAAATATAAATATGCCAGTAGCAGAAACAGGCCAGGATTCTTTTAAAGCCGATGTTCTAGACGTAAAGGATACTCCTATTTTAGTTGATTTTTGGGCACCTTGGTGTGGTCCATGTCAGATGCAAGGTCCTATTTTAGACGAACTTTCTGATGAAATCGGTGATAAGGTCAAAATTTATAAAGTGAATGTTGATGATAACAACGAATTAGCCGGTCAATACGGTATTATGAGTATTCCCGCGCTTAAAGTATTTAAAAATGGGGAAGTGGTTGAAGATTTGATTGGCGTGCATCAAAAAGATCAGTTAGTAGAGGTGATTGAAAAATACTCTTAATATTTCAGATTTCTGATTTGTGATTTCAGATTCAATCTAACATTTAGGATTCTGAATTCTAGAATAGGAATCACAAATTACAAATCAGAAATCACAAATCGTAAGTTGTCTTTTTAGTATGGCTGAAAATCAAAAACCAGAAGTTCGTATAAAAGGAACCATATCCAGTGAAAGTAATATTATTAACACTAAGTTTAGTGATGGTACTTGGTATTTAGTTGAAGCTCAGCCTCCTGGAGAGGATGGGGTAGTCGACGCAAAAATATTTCTAATGTGGGGAAGGAAACAAATAGACAATATTTTGATGTATTCCAGCTTTTTTAATGAATATACCAATACAGTTGTCCCCAGAATTGCCCAACAGGGTGAGTTTCAATATGACAGACTTAAAAAAACTTTGTATATGAAGCAAGCCTCTGCTGAAATCGCAGAAACCGTTCGAAAAGACCTTCAATTGTTCTTTATAGAGCCTGTTGGTGAGTTTCCAGGGAAGGAGCCGATACCGGGGAAGAAATCTGCAAAAATCTAATGAAAAAATATAATGAGTTT
>JAUXFE010000009.1 GCA_030620215.1 Candidatus Peregrinibacteria bacterium | reverse complement strand
TTTATTTAGGGTGTTTGGCGGTGGCCAGCTAAGTGCTTCACAATAAGCATCTTCTTCGATTATTGGTGTTGGTTTGTTGAATTTTGACATGACTTATATAAATTAAGAATTAAAAATTTTAGAATTAGGGCGGTCGCTTGGCGACCGCCCGAAAAAGAAAAGGTTCCGGGAGAAACTTTTATCGACGGGGATTCTTATTGGTGAAGTATCCGTCGAACACACTACCCGGAGTGGGAGAGGAGAAACGTTCTTCTGCGGGCTTGCAATAACCCGACAACGTCGCCGTCCTAGGCGCGTCCTCGAATCATCATTCTTGAAGTAGAAGGAACCGCAGAACACACTGCCTCATACCCATTTGACACTCGGACATCAGTTTACTGAGAGAAACTTGCCAGCGGAGAGGGCCGAAGCCCAATGCACGAGTCGACCCCTTAGGTCGCTCGAACACTTTTGGTCATCTAACACGATGTTTGAAGTAACCGCTTAGCCACACTACTCAGTAAATCAGTGTCCGAAAGCAACAGGTAACCCCCCAGAAACCTATTGCTTGTAAAATTATCTGCTACTTTCGGACACTGATCCGAACTGTTTTTGTATTTATATAATATTTTAAAGAGCTGTCAAAACTGATTGTGGACAAGCATTATAGCATGTCGAATAAGAATTGTCAATAGTCTTAAAACAGCACTGTAAATGTCCGATTTTTGTCTTTAAATAAGCTAAAAGTAGACTGACAATCAAAAGTTGTCATCATTAATGTTTAATGTTTTAAAAACCCCGTCCCACTAAGCGGGACGGGGTTTTTTTTGTTTTAGATTTGTCTTTATTTATTCTTTTTCATCCGTATTTAACTACAACCAGATGTTTCTCCGCAATCCAAGCATTTGTAACAGCTGCCATTACGAATCATCACTGAACCGCAGTTGTGGCACATGGGTGCGTCATCGTTTTGGAATGCCTGAGGAGCTGTATAAACATTAGTTTCGCCACCAACTGCTACTGCTTTTTCAGGAGTTTTGACTTTTGATTTTTCTTTACTTTTAGCAGTTGTTTCTTTTTTTAATATTGGTTCACTTAGAGTTATTTTGCTTTGAATAGTTGGCATTACGCCTATATCAGACATTGTTCCTTCTAGGTAGGCACGATCTATAAGGTCGTTATTATGATATTTTTTAGCTTCAGCTTTGGTAAGGAATTTAAGAGCAAACCATCTGCCGATGTAATCCATAATGGATTTAACAATTGGGATTTCGTTGTTACTTGTCATGCCGGATGGTTCGAAACGAGAGTGGGTGAATTTAGAAACCAAAACTTCAAGAGGTACGCCGTACTGCAGATTTAATGAAATAGAAAGGGCGAGGCTATCCATGATTCCGGAAAGAGTAGAGCCTTCTTTGCTCATTTTAATGAAGAATTCACCCGGTGCGCCATCGTCAAATAAACCTACTGTGTAATAACCTTCGTGGCCCGCAATGGAGAATTTATGAGTGATGGATTGACGCTCATTGCTTAGTCGACGTCGAAATGGTTTTTGTGCAATTTTAACCTCTTTTTTTTCTTTAATATCTTTTTTGTTTTCTTTAGATGTCGTGCTTAATGGTTGGGATAATTTACTTCCATCACGGTAAATGGCGTTAGCTTTTAATCCTAGTTTCCAACTCATTTCATATGCTTCTAAAATATCTTCTGTTTCAACTTCGTTCGGCATGTTGATGGTTTTTGAGATAGAACCACTAACAAATGGCTGAACAGCACCAAGCATTTTTATGTGGCCGGTATAGTGTATGTAACGTTTGCCTTTTTTTCCGCATTTATTTGCACAATCAAATATAGGCAAATGCTCCTCTTTTATATGAGGTGCGCCTTCTATTGTCATCGTGCCACAGATATATTCGTTTACAGCTTCGATTTCTTCTTCTGAAAATCCTATCTCTTTTAAGAAGTTAAAGTTTGCATCGTTGTAAACATCGGGTTTTATGTCAAAACGTTCAAGTGCCTTTTCGCCAATTGTAAATTTGTTAAATGCCATATTGATATCGAAGGCATTTTCTAAGCTTTTTTCGATATTTTTAATTTCATCATCTTCCAGCCCCTTTTCTTTTAGGGATTCTATATTAATAACTGGTGCATCGAATAAAGAACCTTTTCCGATTACATAATAGATAACTTTCTGAATTTGTTCACTTTCGTATCCAAGCTTTTTTAAGGCAACAGGAACGGATTGATTGATTATTTTCATATAACCGCCACCAGCTAATTTTTTGAATTTTACTAAGGCAAAATCAGGTTCTACGCCGGTTGTGTCGCAATCCATAAGAAGGCCGATGGTGCCGGTTGGAGCGATTGTGGAAACCTGAGCATTGCGGAATCCATATTCTCTGCTTTTTTCGAGAGCCTGATCCCAAGATTGACAAGAGGCTTCGTAAAGATAATCGGGACAGTGCTTTTTTTCGATGCCAATTGGTTTTATTTCCAGTTTTTCGTATTCACTGTCTGGAGCGCTGTAGGCGGCGCGTAAATGATTTCGTATTACGCGAAGCATATCGTCTTTATTGTGTTCGTAACGTGAGAACGGACCGAAATGATCCGCCATTTCCGCAGATGCTTCATATGATACTCCTGTTAAAATAGAAGTAAGACTTGCCGCAATTGCACGCCCTTCTTCGCTGTCGTAGGGAATACCTAAAATCATTAGAATGGTACCTAGGTTGGCATAACCAAGACCAAGTGTTCGGTATTCATAACTTCTTTTAGCGATTTCATAACTTGGGAATTGTGCCATTAAAACACTGATTTCCAATGTGATAGTCCAAAGGCGGATCGCGTGGCGATAAGCATTGATATCAAATACACCTTTTTCTATATCTAAAAATTTTTCTAAGTTTAGAGATGCCAGATTGCAGGCCGTATCATCTAAGAACATATATTCACTACACGGATTGGATGCATTGATTCGGCCGCCTTTTGGGCATGTGTGCCATTCGTTAATAGTAGTATCGAATTGAACTCCCGGATCTGCACAGGCCCAAGCTGCATAGCCGATTTTACCCCAGAGATCGCGGGCTTTTATGGTTTTAAATGGTTTGCCGTCAGTTCTTTGTATAAGATCGAATTCTTCGTTTTTTTCGACGGCTTTCATGAATTTATTTGAGATACGAATTGAATTATTGGAATTCTGACCGGAAACAGTTGCATATGCTTCGCCATTGAAATCGTTGGAGTATCCAGCAGCGATAAGTATTGCGACCTTTTGTTCTTCCTCTACTTTCCAATCTATGAAACTTTCGATTTCAGGATGGTCTATATTGAGGCAGACCATTTTGGCTGCGCGACGAGTTGTACCACCGGATTTAATAGCACCTGCAGCCCGGTCACCGATTTTAAGAAATGACATTAAACCGGAAGAAAAACCACCGCCAGAAAGGGCTTCACCTCCACCGCGGATTGCAGAGAAATTAGTACCTGTACCTGAGCCATATTTGAACAAGCGTGCTTCACGCATCCAGAGATCCATAATCCCACCTTCGTTTACGAGATCGTCTTTAACCGATTGAATAAAGCATGCGTGTGGTTGCGGATGAGTGTAGGAATCTTCGGATTTTTTGATTTTTCCGGTTTTCGGGTCAGCATAATGATGCCCCTGAGCCGGACCATTAATACCGTAAGCTGAATTAATACCGGTATTAAACCATTGTGGGGAGTTTGGTGCCACCATTTGGCTGATAAGCATATGATTTATTTCTGCTTCGTATATATCTGCCGATTCTTTGTTGTCAAAGTATCCATTTTCTTCGGCCCACATACGCCAGCACCCTGTCATTCGACTTACTATTTCATCAGCACCTTTTTCTTTTCCTAAGACAGGTTTACCATCTTTATCTTTAATTACTTTGCCATTTTCATCCAGCTGTGGAACTCCGGCTTTTCTGGCATATTTAGAGGCCATAATGTCGCTTGCGTTTTGCGACCAGCCTTTTGGAGTTCTGAAATCTTTCATTTCAAAAACTATGGATCCATCTTGTCTAGTGATTCGGCAGTCGCGTTTGACATATTCGATATCTTTTAAAGGATCGACATCGGGGGCTGTAAAAAAGCGGTTGATTGTAAGGCCGCGTATCGGGCGCATTTTTTTCATGTTTTTTCAGTTATAAAGAATGTTTGTAGAGCGCAAAGAGATAAGCCCTGACTTTTTCATATATTAAGATGAGAAAAGTGAAGGGGTGGAGGGGTGCATCTCTTATAATTTTTTGTTTTTGAATGCAGACACTAATTTAGAAAATAGAGCACCTAAAGTCAAATAAAATTTCTTGACGATTACCCATATCTTGTATAAAGATAAAGCTAGACATACTACATATTGATTTTCTTATGATTTTAGTTATTACAGGAAATGGCAAAGGTAAGACCACGAGCGCTCTTGGTACCGCTTTAAGGGCTTTTGGATGGGGAAAACGCGTTGCCATCACCTTTTTTGACAAGGGTGGAAGCCATTACGGCGAACAAAATATTTTAAATTTATTGCAAGGAAAAATTGATACTTATAGGTTTGGATTAAAAAGATTTGATGAAGAAAAAAAAGAGTTCAGATTACAAAATACAGAGGCGGATAAGGCGGAGGTCCAAAAAGGGATCGATAAAGTCATTACTTTATATAAGAAGAAGTATTTTCTGATTGTTGCAGATGAGTTGGTTACCTGCTTAAATTCAGGTTTGACGGACGATCCATCTGTCCAAGAGCTTGTCGATAAATGCCCAAAAGATACTCATTTGCTCCTCACAGGCCGAGGTGCTCCCGATTGGCTTGTTGAAAAAGCGGATTTGGTATCGGATGTCAAGGAGGTAAAGCATTATTTTAAGGATGGAGAGGATGCTATTAAAGGGTTGGATTATTGACTTTAATAAAATTTGATGGTAGAATTTTATCCTTTTTATTAATCCCTTTTTAAATATGTCTATTGAAAATACGGATGAAAAATTAGAAATACCGGAAACTTGCGAAAGAATTGCATTAACACATTTGCCAAAAAGCGCTCTTCTTAATGAAGACTTTATTAAGATGTTAGAGGGAAAAACAGATGGTGTGATAAATGTTGATCATGATCAATCAGCTTTGATGATTACTAGAGACAGCTCCTCTCCAATACCTGAGAAAATGAAGAATTTTTTGATATTTTATGTTCGTATGAATCCAAGCTGTGAAGTTTTATTTTATTGATTATATTAACTTTATATATGTAATTTTATTTATTTATAAGCTTTTTTTCTATGCTCATTTTTGCTAAAATGACCAGGACTATCACTTAATTTTTCCACAGAGTGAAAACCACAAAATACGTCTGTATGAATGGTGAGTTTAAGAATCTGAAAAATAAATATTTGGATGTTGTGAAGGGGAAGAATACTAAAGACAGGAAGTGGTTAACTTATATCCAATAGGTGAGCAGGTAGGTGATCAAATTGGTGAGCAAATCGATGTGCTCTCCAATAGGCTCCCCAAGTGGCTCCCCAAGTGGCTCTCCAATATGAAATAAATTAATTATTATGAAAAAATTACTAGCTTCATTATTACTATCCATCTTTATACTGCCCTCAGTGGTAGCTGCTGTGGAATTCGATTTAAATAATCTTCGTCCGATTATAGCTTCAGGCGAGGTTGTTCAGGTTGATAAAAATATAATTTTCGATGCTTCGTCATCATTTTTGCTCGATGCAGAAGGTACTGCTTCATATCAATGGAATTTTGGGGATGGTACACCTGTTGTAAGAGGGGAGGATGTTGTACATACTTACGATGCAGCAGGCAGTTACACGGTTTCTCTTACCCTTACACAAGGCAGGAATACGGAATCGATTATGAAAGATATTTATGTGTATAAAAAGCTTATTCTTATGCTTACGGATGTCACTGAAAAGCAGGAAGATATTGCTAATTTAAGAGCAGATGCGGAAGAAGAGGGAACATATGTCTTTTTAATTGAAAGCTATGACAGTACTACAGCATTTATGTCAGAGGAATCTCTTGCTAAAAAGCTCGCTGATCAGGTTTCTATGCTTAATAATGCGAATTCTATTTTAATTTGGACTACTCGTGGTAGCGGAATTAATGCGCTGACTCGCTTGATTCAACAGGCAGGTGAAGAAGAAAAAATTACAATTCTTGAATCAATAAAAGATAAAAATATTGTGGTGATTACAGATGAAAATCTTGGAATACTTGGGCGAATTATGCAGGGGAATTTTAATATTATTCAGCCAAAACAAATTGTTATTACTCGCCAATATGAACTTAAAAATCTAATTACGGCTGAAACAGCGGATGAATTTTTATCAGATCTGGAAAAAAGCCTTTCTGATTTTAAACTCATTAATGAGGAAACAGGTCGTGTAGGAATTTGGAATTCAATTTCATATTTGGTAAATTTTATGATCAGCAAGGGGATACCAAGCAATACAATCGTGCTTTTGCTTATGCTCCCCGTAATTGCCACGATTATCGCTTTTTTAAAGCAGGTTGTTGGAGTAACAACATTTGGTCTTTATACACCCTCAATTATTACTCTTTCATTTTTAGCCTTAGGTTTAAAGTTTGGATTATTGATTTTAGTAATCATAATTGTAACTGGAGCAATATTGCGTAATGTTTTGGATAGATTACGATTATTGCACATACCTCGTATTGCAATAGTGCTGACAATTTCTACCCTGATTATTCTCTTGATGCTTGCTTTCGGAACATACCTTGGTATTAGTCAGATTGCTTCCATCGCGGTGTTCCCTATGCTTATTATGACGACTTTGGCGGAGAAATTTGTAAGTGCATTGGGTGGTAAGGGGTTTTATGCCGCACTACTTCTTATGCTTGAAACAACAATTGTATCACTTATCTGTTATTGGGTTGTTGAATTGCAATATTTACAGACACTTATTTTGGGTCATCCCGAAATTATCTTATTACTCCTTCTCGTCAATTACGGATTAGGTCGATGGACTGGACTTAGGTTAATTGAGTATGTGAGGTTTAGGGAGGTGATGAGACATGCCGAAGAATAATCTAATTCCATAGGGGCTCCAGTTGGGGCTCCAGTTGGGGTTTATATAACACCCCTTGGAGCACCCATAGGAGCACCCACTGGAATATAATAAAATTAATTTATGTGGTTCTTTCATAACCCAGGCATACTGGGAATAAACGCTAGGAATCTGTTATATATTAAGGCTTATAACCCTAAGAAAGCTGTTATGCTTGCGGATAGTAAAATGAAGACAAAGAATTTTTTGTCGGCTCGCGGTATTCCTGTTGCCCGTTTATATAACGCAATTCACAATAAAAAAGAGTTAAGTAATTTTGATTTTAATAATCTTCCAAATTCATTTGTTATAAAGCCTAATGCCGGTTATGGGGGTGAGGGGATTCTAATTGTTAAGAACAGAAAAGGTGGAAATTGGGTACAAGAAAGTGACAAAATCATTACTCAGGAGGAGATAGCGAGACACGTAAGTGATATTTTAGACGGTCGTTATTCAATTGCGGATATTTCCGATGCCGCTCTTTTCGAACAAAGACTTGAGGCGCCTGACTGGCTTAAGAAGATGGCTTACAAGGGCCTTCCTGATATTCGAATTGTTGTCCATAATCTTATACCTGTTATGGCAATGTTAAGGCTACCAACAGAAGAATCCCATGGTAAAGCAAATTTACATCTGGGTGGTATGGGAGTTGGAATTGGTATATCAAAAGGGAAATTAACTTATGTTACTCAGCATAATGCTGAAGTGGAAGGTATTCCCGGTTTTGGTGATGTCGAGGGCATTAAGATCCCACAATGGGATGAAATGCTTCTAATTGCTTCCAGAGTTCAGCAAATTACAAATCTTGGGTTTGCTGCGGTTGATTTGGCGATAGATAAAAATATGGGTCCCGTGCTTCTTGAAATCAATGCCCGTGCAGGTTTGGCTGTACAGGTTGCCAATATGGCACCACTTCGCCGTCGTTTGGAGAGAATTGAAGGCATTAAGGTCAATACTCCCGAAAAGGGCGTCCGAATTGCTCAGGATATTTTTGGTGTAAAAGTAGAAGCCAGGCTTGAAGAACAAGCATTAAAACCTGTAATCGGCAATTTGGAACGAGTGGAAGTTATTGGTAAAAAACAAAATGTTAAAATGATTGCGCAAATGGATCCTCAAAGGGAAAAGACCATATTGGATGAAAAAGTTGCGGAATCAATTGGTTTAGATGAAGATAAAAAGTGTAAATTTAACCTTCTTGATAAACGTGTAACTACCGTTGTAGATACTGCGGATTTTAGTGAGGAAAAATATAAAATACTAATCGGACAAAGGGATCTTCGGGATTTTTTAATTGATCCCAGCAAGCATATGACTGCGACACCGTCTGAAAAGTCTTCCACAAGTGTACCGTATATATCTCGTACGTTTACCGATAAAGATTTAGAGAAAATCGATCTGGAACTTTATGAAATCGATAGCAATATTAAACTTTTGGCTCATTTACGCCCTATTAATTTAAGAGAAGAACATACAAAATTTCTTGTAGATCCGGAATATAATCCACAATTTGAATATAAAAAGCTTTCATTTGATCCTAATAATCTTTATTCACGTTTGAAACGCATTGAATATCCGGATACTCCAATCGGTATTTTATGGCGCAAAAAAGCTGATGAAATTCATCGTAAAATTGAGTTTTTGGAAGCGCGCGGTACTGATCATTTTACGTCAAAATCTATTCATTTATACGGGGCTCCAGATGAGGATTTGTTGAATCAGGCACTTGAAGAGGTCAGACAAATGCCCGAGAAATTCCCTGAGCCTAAAAAAATAATGAATGTCAAAGAGGCTGTAAAAGTATTTGAGCAAGCTATTGAGGATTATGGCTTAAAGGGGTGGAGCGTAAAAATAAAAGAAGATCTTGTTTCCGATGCTATTGCTGGCAAACAAAATACAATTTCAATCAGAGCTGCCGCTACCTTTTCCGAAGATAGGTTAAAAGGCACTATTGCTCATGAAATTGAAACACATGCTTTTACAGCTACGAATGGATCTTTGCAACCGTATAAGATTTTTCAAAGAGGGCTTTCCGATTACCTTATGACGGAAGAAGGGTTAGCTGTTTATAATCAAGAGAGAACTGAATCCAGTGAAACCGTTAAAAAATACTGGCCTGCCTCTTCTATTATTGGTATTTATAAAGCCATGCATGGCAGTTTTGCTGAAACATATGCCGAAGTAATGAGACAAGGTTTTGATGCCGAACGTGCATGGAAAGTGGCTCTTAAGGCCAAGAGAGGATTGACTGATACAAGTAAGCATGGAGCCTTTACCAAAGATTTTGTTTATTTTAAGGGGCATAAAATGATTCAGGATTTTGTGAAAGAAGGTGGTGATTTAAAGAGTTTGTATTACGGAAAAATCAATCTTAAAGATCTAGAAATAGTTAAAAAGGTCAAAGGCTTAAAAGAACCTAGATATTTACCGGCTTACCTTAGAGAGTAAATTTATTTGTCATTTAACATTTATCCTTATTGACTTTTAATATTTTTTGTGTTATAATCTTTTCCTTTATTATTTAATAAAAATAAAATGGGAAACACAGAAAAATCTAGTCCTTCCGAGGCAGCCCTTTGGCTTGGGGCGATTGTGGGTGTTCGCGATGAAAAAGAACGCGAACAATTGCATGATTTATTAAAATCAACAAAGCAGCCTGAAGGTGTGGTTGAAAAAGCTATTCAACAAGCCAGGGCCAATGGATTTGTTGAAGGGGCTGATGTAAGAATGAAAGGTTACCCCGAAGTAGGTAAAATTGTGAGACACAATACCGTTTCATGGGGATTTTATTCGGGCGACTTATATTCTATCGTAGTTGAATTTGAAAGAGGAACTTTCGAATATGGCGAAGAATCTTTAGAGCTTGTATAAATTAGCTGTTTATATTTGACAATTCTATTTTTCGATGTATAATAATATACCTTTTTAATATATTTATTATGACTTCTCCGGAAAGTAGAGATTTAGATCAGAGTGTTGATTATTTAGAACTTTTTGTTAAGGGTTGTGCTATGACGTCAATAAATACACAAATGCAAGAAATTGATGTTGAACTTTTAATAGCTCTACACACCGCTATTAGCTCTCGAGATAACTTAGAAGAAGAAAGAGTTAGTCAAATATCCGGTCTTATTAAGCAGTTACTTGTCTTTAAGAAGAATGATAAAGTTGATTTTGGTAAATATGAACAACAGATAGTATCTATTCTAAATTCAATAAAAGAAGTTTTACTTGAATTGAGGAAAAAAACTACTGATTTATTTGATGAAGAAGCTTAAGAATTAAACAATCAACATCGAATCTCCAAAGCTAAAAAATCGGTAGTTCTCCTTTTTGGCTATTTCGTAGGATTTGAATATGAAGTCACGGTTCGCAAATGCACTTACAAGCATTATAAGTGTGCTTTTTGGTACGTGGAAGTTAGTGATCATCTGGTCCACAAATTTCCATTTATATCCCGGATAAATGAATATATTCGTCTCTCCGGATTGTGCCGAAAGGCGACAATGGCTATTGTCGCTTTCTGCACAAGATTCAAGTACTCGGATGGAAGTAGTTCCTACGGCTACTATCTTCTTCCCGTCCTTTTTTGCCTGATTCAGCCTGTCCGCAGTATCTTTTGGCAATTCGAACCACTCACTATGCATTTTGTGCTCGGTAATTTCGTCTGTTTTAACCGGCTGGAAGGTTCCCATGCCTACATGCAGTGTAATAAACTCAGTTTGAATTCCTTTAGCCTTTAATTCATTAAATACTT
>JAUXFE010000092.1 GCA_030620215.1 Candidatus Peregrinibacteria bacterium | reverse complement strand
TGAAAGTGCCCGGTGTCCCCAATGCCTTAAACTTGCCGTCAATAAATGTGATTCTTCCGCGTTCACATCCGTACCAGCAAAGCTGCAATTCATTAATTTCGGGAGAGGCGGAAAAGAATTGACCACATTCATGTTCCCAGAAATCGGCATGGCCATTGTGATAAGGCTCTGTTTCGGGATCGTGGGTTTCGCCGATTATATGTTCGTGAAGCAGATAGTAGTATCCTGTTTTATTCATTACTAAAAAAGTGCTTGTCAGGTGATGGGTTTCTGTCCCTCATCATTCAATGCATTTTTCAGTTGTTCAACAATGGGACTTAAAATCTCAACTATACGATCCGCCCTATTCTCCTGTTGAAATATTAATTCTTCAATGTCACACATATAAAAAGATTTCGTTTTATTATAATAAGGAAATCCTTTAATACTTGGATACAAGTTGCGAAATTTTTCTACTATGAGATGATTCCAGGTATTACTGACACCATATCCAAGTGGTTTGCCGGTATCTTGCCAGTAAATATGCCATACACCAAACCACAAAACGTCATCTTCTTTGTATTTTACATAACAGCCATATTCTCCATCATTCCAGAATCGCTTGGATCTCGATGTTTCGACTTCAATTCCTTTAATATTTACTTGCAGTTGCTCTATGACAACATCTACGGTTTCCATTAAATTTTTTAAACCACTGGCTGTTTTTTTATTGAACATTTTTGTAACCTCCCCATAGGATATCCGGCTACGTACTGGAATATACCACTTTTTTAAGATTCGTAGGAAGTCTGCTACGTAAACGTTTAAAAGATGGAGTTCTTTGGATTCCACACAATTTATAAGCTCTTCCCATGTTACCAAGTTGCATGTAATTTTTTCAGACTTGCGAGCTTTATATTGTTCAAATACGTCATTATGAATGTATCCTTCCGGTACGAGTGCAACAAAATATAATCTTGCAGCCTCCATACTTTCTTCTTCCAACCATTTGATATAATTGGCAGGCTGGTTATGCGTCAGAGGTGTTCCCTTTCCAGTCTTTACTTCAACAAGTATCGTGCAATTATCATTGCTGATATATAAATCAGGCCGACCATGTGTTTTAGTATCGAACTGTGTCTCGATATCATCGCATTGTACCTTGGAACAAGTTATCTGATCTTCTGTAAATAGACGGAGAATTACATCGCGAACGGGACTAAACGACATCAAACCACAAAGCATTTCGGTCGTACTGTCTTCGTTTTTTACTAACCTTGAAAGAACATTGGGAATATTATCCATTAAAATCCTCCGAGCCAATCGTCTTTATAGATATTATTTTTGAAGCATCTTATAAAAAACACGATGTCGTTCCTAATTCGTATGTCGTTTCTCTATTTTACCTCTATTTGTACCGGCGTAAAGCCTGTTAGTCGATTTTTAATATTTCTCGTATCGCATCAACCAAGCCATAATGTAACAAACAATTTGCTACTCGTGCTTCTGGATGAGAATATTCAATCATATATTTGTTTGTTTGATACTCGTGATAGCAAATTCCACGCGTTGTCATTTTATAATCAGACTTTTCTGGAAGTTTAACTAAATCAAGAAATTTCCTACTAACAATTGAACCACAACAAATCACTAAATCCGGATTATAAATACCAAATTGTTCGTTAAGAAATTTTTCGTCATCCTTGGCTACCTGAGACAGTGCATTATTATCTGTTGTGTGCCCGCCAGGTGATTTTTTCAAATTAACGGCACATATTGATTTTAAATATTCTTTTCTCTTTTCTCCGGATATTTCCTCTAGTTCTTTCCACTCTATGCCATGATTGATCTCTCGTATCCCACGAATCCACCGTGTAACATTATTCCATGTTTGCCGCCTCGCACCTTGACGAATGAAATTTCTTAAATCATTATCCCAATCCGTAAGGCTTCCATTTATTTCTTTAAGAACAAACATGATTTTTAGTGAACTATCAAGATAACTTTTTTCGTCAACAACACCGTCTTTAACAAATCCTGGCCGTTCCGCAGACCATTTTTCAAATAGTTCGGTTTCTCTATTTATGATACTCATTTTTTATTCTCCTATAAGATATTTAACGGCTCTCGTTGCCCCGTTATCGGTGCTCGTAAATACCACAACCAAAATCAATAGGCTTTTCTTTTCCACCAATACTTTCAATCACATAACAAAGTTTGTCTATTTTGCCAATCCTTTTTTATTCTTGACAAAATCCATTTATCGCCCGCATGATCAAAATAATGTCATTGGATGATTCAAAAGAAAAAGTCCCCCAAAGCGAATCTTCAATAAACTCGTCATGCTCAATATCCCACTGGAGAGGAAAACGATCTGCAATGTCGCGGAAGTAATCTGTGAGTTTCAAAAACCAGTCATTGTCGTGGCGGTCAAAAACTTCGTTAAACTCGTCCGCTTCAAGGAGATTCTCCAGCATCGTGCAAAAGTAAAACGTCATGGCAAATGAAATAAATTGTGAATTGGCATGGAGTGTAATTGTGGCAATATCGAAAGGCGCAACCTTCGGAAACGGCAGATTATAGATGTAGAATTTATTACCTGTATCGTAGTTTGACGGTTTTCGTTGCAAAGGTTCGCCACGAATCCATGCAAGAAAAGGATCCTGCCGGCTTGTTTCAAACCCTTCTTTCTCCAGGTCTTCCTTTAATTTAAAAATCACTTCTTTCCTTGTTTTTTCAGAATATTCTTCTTCATTCATAACATTAACAATCCTGCTTCGTGTCATTATTATTACTTATCTCCAATGGGTGTTAATTCTTTTAGAAGCTTTAAACTGCTCGTTTCCCCGTTCCAATGCCGCAGAACAGCATCCATATTTTCATAAATATACGTTCTAATCTTATTCCAAATTTCATGATCAATCGGTTCGTATCCGAATAATCCCACAATCGCGTCATCCAATAAAACTGTTGGATCGTCGGAGACAATAACCGGAATTAATGAATTATTTTTTTGCAGTCTGATGTAGCACTTTGGGGGATCACTTTTTCTAAATAATCTTCCATCACAAAATAGGATATCAACTTCTAAACTATCCCATTTTATTGGTGTCGATGCAAAACCGATGTTGTCATATTCTTCTATTATTTCCTCATATTGACCGAATTTATCGTATGTTCCATCATTCCTGGGGATATTTTTAAGTCTTAAACCTTCGCTTGATGCCGGTTTTACAATAATCTGACAACCAGTAGATTTCAGTGCGGTAAATGAAACCGTAATACCTTCCAGAGGAGTTCCCTGAATTCTTTCTACTTCCTCACGCCATTCGTGCATTTTTTTCAGGTCTTGTTCGGTTAATTCAAATTTGATTGCTTTCGGATATATTAATTGGCCTTTTTTACTGCTCATAATGAAGCTATCCTTTGAATTATGTGTCGTTATCCCATCGTTTTATGCGTAACGTTTGATGGCTTCGTAAAAAGTCCAATATACCACTTAACCGTCATTCCGGCGAAAGCCGGGCACGTAGTGAAGCATTAGCGCTATCCAATCTTTTTACGTAGTTGCAGATTATCTGGACTCCGGTTTTCACCGGAGTAACGACTTTTTGTGAATTCATCACGTTTGCGTTTTTAAATAATCGTTGAGTTCCTTTACAAGATTTATAGCCTCATCTCTGTTCAGGTATGGAACTTTAATGGT
>JAUXFE010000052.1 GCA_030620215.1 Candidatus Peregrinibacteria bacterium | reverse complement strand
GGTGGAGACCACAAATTTCAGCACCAATGATTTTGTATTAACGGGTGAATCTGTGTCTCAGGAAAAATTTGCGGATTTAGTCATACATAAAGAAACCACACTTACCAATCAGGATAATTTGGTATTTATGGGTATTACGGTGGCAAAGGGAAATGCGTACGGAGTGGTTTATGGAACAGGGATGGATACGGCAATCGGTCGTATAGCGCGTACGAGTGAAGCCATTAAGCATGGCCTTTCACCACTGCAGAAAGAAATGAATATTCTGGCTAAAGCGCTTACAAAAATAGCCGGTGTCATCGCTCTGGGTCTTTTTATCATCAACTTCTTTTTAAATGTCGGTGGAGGTGAAAATTTAACTCTGACAGTTCATCTCAGCATACTTTTTGCAATCGGAGTGGCGGCCGCTTGTGTGCCACAAGGTATGCCAGCCCAGATATCCGTCGCTCTTAGTTTAGGGGTCAGCCGGCTTGCAAGAAAGAATGCTATCGTCAAAAAACTTTCATCAGTAGAAACACTCGGTTCCACCACGGTCATATGCACAGATAAAACCGGTACGCTCACAAAGAACGAGATGACGATTACGCATTGTTATTTGCAGGGCAGAATATTTGAGGTAACAGGCATAGGATACAATCCAAAAGGTTCTATATTAGAAGATGGCAAAAAGGTAAGTCCAACAACTCTTAATAACTTAAAACAGTTTTTTGAAGATGGTTTTTTGGCGTCCAATGGTCGCACGGAACCTCCCGATAAGCATCATAGAGGTTGGTATGCGATAGGGGACCCAACCGAAGCGGCATTTACACCTCTTGCCATGAAAGCGGGCTTAAAACCGGATGATCTGGATAAACGATTTACAGTTGTAAAAGAACTTCCTTTTGATAGCAATCGTAAACGGATGACTGTTATTCGTCGTCACAAGGGTAAATTAATCGGTTATATGAAAGGTAGTCTCGAAAGCGTCCTTTCTTGTTGCACTCATGTGCAGGTGAATAATGAACAGATTCAGTTAACCGATAAATTGCGTCAGCAGATTTTGGATGACGGAGATTCTTTTGCAAAACAGGCACTTCGCGTTATAGCTCTTGCATACAGAGATTTTTCAAATGATGAATTCACGAATCACGAGGCACGAATCACGAGGCACGAGAAAAAGTTTACCTTCTCTGGTTTCGTAGCCATGATAGATCCGCCAAGAGCCGGAGTTAAAGAAGCAGTGCAAAGTGCTTACGCGGCAAAAATCCGCTTAGTCATGATAACGGGTGACGATGCCGTAACAGCAAAGGCGATTGCCGGGAAAATCGGAATGGAGGGCGATGGAAAATTATCGATTCATGAAGGCGATCAGATTAAACATATGAGTGATAAAAAACTCAAAAAAATTCTGAAATCCAAATCTCTAATTTTCTCCCGCGTATCGCCTCAGGACAAATACCGCATAGTGTCCCTTTTGAAAGAAATGGGCGACACTGTCGCAGTTACGGGTGATGGGGTAAACGACACCCTGAGCCTTAAAAAGTCCGACATAGGTGTAGCTATGGGCAAAATGGGTTCAGACGTAGCCAAGGAAGCATCTGAAATTATTTTACTTGATGACAACTTTCGTACGCTTACAACTGCTATACACGAAGGCAGAACTATTTTTCAGAATCTTAAAAAGACAATCCTTTCATCCATAACATCCAATAACGGTGAGTTGGCCTGTGTCCTTCTGGGATTTATCGGGGTGGCCTTTGGTCTGCCAGCGCCGATTACCGCTGTCCAAATTCTCGCCATCGATCTGGTCGGTGAAATGCTTCCGCTTACAGCTCTTACTTTCGATAAGGCGGAAAAACATATAATGGAGCAACCGCCACGCGATTTGAATGAGCACATCATCAATCGTTCGAGTCTGCTCAACTTGATTTTTTATGGATTCTGGATGGGGGCGGCAGGATTCTTTTCTTTTGTAATGGTCTATAAATTCGGCACAGGCACTATCGAGTCCGCACGTGCCGCCGCATACACAGGTATTATCTTCTGCCAATTCATCAACATCCTCTCACGCCGAACAAGCAGAACCATATTCACTTCTTATCTATTCACCAATCCACAGCTCTGGGGATCATTTGTCATCTCACTAGTCGCCATCTCACTCCTTATCTACATCCCATCCATCGCTATATGGTTTGGCTTTGATTCGTTAAGCAGAGCCGACATTATATATCCATTAATCGGCGCATTGGTTTTCTTGATCTGGCACGAGGCTTATAAATTAAAAAACCGACTGGCTGTCGAATAGGCTACCTGCAACATATTCACCCATCACTATAGAAATTATTCCAAATTTCTTATTTGTAAACTAACACCACTAATTGATTGGGCTTTTTCGTGTGGTATTTCCCAGGCACCACCTGTCATTATCTCTTTGCCATCTAAAATTTCCTTTTCACCACTTTTATAATTCAATTCGACCTGTAGTTGCGATCTGCTTTTACTAGAAGCACCAACAGGACAAATAAGCAAATTTCCAGAAACAGGATCAGTTTCAAAACTGAGATTTGTATTACTTAATATATCTAAAAGATCGATCCCCGATTCGGCGTCTATGACATCAGGTATAACTTCGGCAATTCTTTCTTTAGTATCTGGTTCATTTTGTGGCTCTTCTGAAGGTTTCATAGATATTGAGGTTAATTAATTATTTCCAAAACCAGAAGAAAATTAATTTCTTAGGATCATTTATTTTTTTAAATGAATCTCATTTTTTTCTTTATCTGAATTGATCCAAAGTATTTTTATATTACCATTTTCATTTGAGACAATGGCAGGATCTTGATTCCAATTTTTAGCTTCAACATTGTCAGTGCTTATCATAAATGGATCACCATTTGGAATACCGCTTGTTGTTAAACTTTGTCCAAAAATATGCCAATCTGAGATTTGCGCTAATTTTTCATAATTTTGCCAAACAACAAGAAGCTCATTATATGCAATTTGAACAATATCGAAGTTCATCTGATGACCAAAAATAGGTTCGGTTATTTCAATCTCATTTCCGGATTTCATACCGGTATTACTTAAAATCTGACCATTTAAGTTTTTAAGCATGCTGTCTAAAATTTCATGCTGACTGACGTTTTCCCATACAACCATAAACTGACTCTTACTTATAGTTGTTATAATTGGGTTTGTTTGATCAAAATTAATTGTTTTGTTAATAAGAATGTCATTTACTGATTCAACTTCTTCACTCCAGCCAAATTTGTTGCTGTAGATATCCCAATTTGAATCAACTTGGCTCTGCCAAACAACCACAATATTGTTGTTGTTATTCATGCTGACAGATGGGTTGTTTTGAATTTTATTGACCAATGCATTAACTCTAAATTCTTTACCTACTTTATTCCCATCGGCATTAAAGCGCTGTGCGTAAATATTGTCAGAATTATTGTTTTCACCTTCCCAAACTACTACAAAATTTCCCTGATCGTTCATAGAGACAACAGGATTTTCCTGGCTACCCATTATGTATGTATTTATTTTAAACCCCCCTCCATTCCTTCTGCCATCTGCCAAAAATCTTTGTCCGAAAATTCCACTTCCACTTCCGTCCTGCATCCAGCTTTGCCAAACTACTACATAATTACCCCACTCATCCATAGCGATATGCGGATTTTTTTTGTCATAAATTTTACAATGATTAACCATAGAAGGAAAACCGGTTGGACTTCCATTTTCACCAAAAGATTGAGAAAAAATTTCATAATTTTTATTTATTTTATCATGCCAGACCATTACACTTTTTCCTAATGGGCTTATAGCGATATCGGCATGGTCTATTTTTCCGCTTCTGCTGTTAATTTTTATAATCTGAGAAAGCTCATCTTCTGAAGAGAGATATGCAAATACAATCGATGTAATTATTGATGCAACAAGAACGGCTATAATAATTCGAGTAGCTTTTATCATGGTTTTATTATTAAAATCCAATCATTATATCACACTTTTTGGCTTAAAACAAGGGTTAAATCATTTATTACTTAACATTTTCCTCCAGAGGAAGATCTACCTCTGGCAGAAACATTTATCATTTAACATTTTTGTTGTATCTTGATAGCGATAATAAATAACAAAATAAACATGCCAACAAAAAAACATGAAACAGTTGCAGGTATCCAAAAGTATTTTATGCTTGGGGTATTACTGCTTTTAATAATAGTGCTTTTAATGTTTGTTTCGCCTTTTGTAGCGGATCTTTTGATAGCGGCGATCATTGTTACAGCAGTATATCCGGTCCACAAACTTTTAAATAAAAAAATTCACATACCGCGTTCACTTTCAGCTCTTATATCCCTGCTCTTGGTTGCGATTATTATTCTGCTCCCATTTGCTTTATTTATATTTTTTATAGCTGGTCAGGCGACAGACGCATATGTAACGATCAGCGATAAAATCAATGTATTAGTTGCGGGTAAAGATGTAACTTCTATATCTAAAATTATTCAGCTTCTTCCATTTAGTGAAAGGATTGAAGCATTTATAGCATCTGCCCCGATTTCTACATCCGATATTCTAAAAACAGCAGGTGATCTTATTGGGAACATAAGCAGTTTTTTGCTTGGACAGACTACAAATATTCTCAAACATCTTTCAGCAATTCTGATACATACTATCGTATTTTTAATTATTATGTTTTATCTGCTTCGGGATGGAAACAGATTAGTTGATTACATCTATTCACTTATCCCGTTATCAAAAGAATATAGAAGGGAATTATTTAATAAGTTACACAACCTCAGTTACGGAATAATTTATGGGATTTTTGGCGCGGCTATTATTCAGGGTTTTTTGGTGGGAATTGGTTTTTCCGTTGCAGGAATTTCAAACGCCGCATTCTGGGGCGCAATTGCCGCTTTATTCTCCCCGTTACCCTATATAGGAACAGCTGTGGTATGGGTGCCCGCAGTAATAGCTGTGGGAGTGGGAGGTCACTGGATTATGGCTTTGTTGTTAGCGATTTGGTGTATAGCGATTGTCGGTACAGCGGATAACTTCATAAAACCATTTCTAATAGGAGCCAAGACAGCCTTACACCCACTTGCCGTCCTCATTGTGTTAATTGGCGGTGCCTTTGCATTTGGTATTAAAGGTTTATTGTTTGGTCCTTTTGTACTTACTTTAACTCTCTCATTTCTGCATATTTATAAGCTGGAATACAAAAAAGTGTTAGGGGAATCAAATAAATGGAAAGCCGGGAAAATTGTACAGAAACGAAAATAATTCGTGTCGCCTTGCTCCTGTGGCTCGTGTTTCACTGTGGCTCGTGTTCTCCGCCGTGGCGGATTACTGTTGTCCCATTGTATTGTTATTAGTTATTAGTAATAAACCCTATCACAATAAAATAGGACAACAGCGAAGCACG
>JAUXFE010000068.1 GCA_030620215.1 Candidatus Peregrinibacteria bacterium | reverse complement strand
CGCCTTCGAATTTTGTATTGGATTTGTTTTGATATTAACCAATCATCATATACAATAATTTTGTAATTTTGTAATTTTCAATTTTGTAATCTTGTAATAACAATGTTCCGAACAAACACATGCGGGGAACTGTCCGCTAAAAATGAAGGAGAAAAAGTGACATTATCCGGCTGGGTTCACAGAAGGCGTGATCATGGTGGGTTGATTTTTATTGATTTACGTGATAGATATGGGCTTACACAAGTCGTTTTTGACCCTGAATTCCATAAAGAAAGTCATGCCGTAGCAGAGGATGTTCGCTCTGAATATGTTTTGAAAGTGACTGGAGAGGTACGAAAAAGAATTGAGGGGCAGGCAAACCCAAATATGAAAACCGGTGAAATTGAAATCTATATCAACGAAGTTGAAGTTCTTAATGAATCCAAAACTCCTCCTTTTGAAATCGATCAGGAAAAGGATGTTAATGAAGAACTGCGCCTTAAATATCGATATCTCGATCTTCGCCATGACCGAATGCGCAACAATATAATTCTGCGCTCCAATATGATGAAGGAAACGAGAGATTTTATGTATAAAGAAGATTTTGTAGAAATCGAAACTCCGATTTTGATTAAGGGGACGCCGGAAGGAAGCCGTGAATATCTAGTACCATCAAGAATTTATCCCGGTAAATTCTTTGTGCTTCCTCAAAGCCCACAGCAATTAAAACAATTGTGCATGATTGCCGGTTTTGATAAGTATTTTCAAATTCCCCGCTGTTTCCGCGATGAAGATCAGCGTGGTGACAGACAGCCTGAATTTACACAAATTGATATTGAGATGTCTTTTGTGGAAGAGAAAGATGTTATGGATGTTTGTGAACGTCTTTTAATCCAATTAACAAAAAAATTAGCACCTCATAAAAAGATTTTAAAAGAGCCTTTCCCTGTCATGACATGGAAGGAAGCATATGATACATATGGCTCTGATAAGCCAGATATTCGTTTTGGATTAGAGCTGACGGATATTTCGGATATTGTGAAAAAAAGTGAATTCGGAGTATTTAAAAATGCAGTTACAGGAGGAGGTGTTGTTAAAGCTTTACGAGTTGAGGGTGTGGCAGACTGGCCAAGGGGCGATCTGGATAAACTGGAAGAAATTGCAAAGATTTATGGTGCCAAAGGACTTGCTTATTTTGTATATAAAGAAGGTGAGATTAAATCCCCTATTACAAAATTCTTGTCGGAGAAGGAAGTGGATGAAATTACCAAAGCTACCGGAGCAAAAACCGGTGATATTGTTTTCTTCAGCGCGGATGAATATGTAACTGCCTGTGAATCACTTGGGCAAGTACGGCTTGAATGTGGCAGAAAACTGGACTTGATTGATAAAAATATATTTGCCTATTTATGGGTAAATGACTTCCCTATGTTTGAAAGAGATAAAGAAACAGGTGGGCTTGATGCTGTGCATCATCCATTTACCAGACCAAGAGATGAGGACGTTAAATTACTTGATACTAAGCCCGAAGATGCCCTTGCTGTTGCATACGACATTGTATTAAATGGTGTTGAAGTCGGCGGTGGAAGCGTGAGAATTCATGAACATAAATTGCAACAAAAAATCTTCGACATCTTAAAGATTTCACCGGAAGATGCGGAGATCAGATTTGGCCATATGCTTGAAGCTTTTGAGTACGGCGCACCGCCTCATGGTGGTATAGCCCCCGGATTTGACCGTTTAGTTATGCTATTTGCAGATGAGCCAAATATCCGTGAAGTTATCGCCTTCCCTAAAGATCAAAAAGCTAAAGACCTGACATTAGGTGCGCCTAGTGTGATGCCGGAGAAGGATGTAGCTGAGGCGAATGTAAAAATTATTAATGATTAATTAAGACTTGTAGGATTAGTAAGATTTGTAGGATTATTATGATAAGAAATCCTCTTACAAATCGTACAAATCTAACAAGTCCTACAAATCCTAGAAAAATATGGACACAACAAAATTATCATTAGAAGATAAAGTCGACAAAATCCTCAAATACCAAACAAGGATTTATCGCTGGCAGGTTACTAAATTTGTAATTGGATTAATTTTATTTATTGTACTAGTAGTTATTCCAATTGTCTGGTTTATATACTGGATAAAATCAATGGACTTTTCAGGAATAGCAGGCACTTATGAGAATATTAAAGGAGCCTCTGGTGGGATAGATAGGATTAATGAACTGCTTAATAATTTGTAGTTTAACCTATTTGGATTTGCCTTTTCTTCCTGTGTTTTTTTTGTTTACGAATTTTTTCAATCTCTTTTAATTTTTTTGAGTCCGGATTGAGTTTATCCAATAATCCCCGCAAAGCCAATATACGATTCATTGCTCTTTCACGATGCTTTTGATATTTGATAATCGTTCCTGTTGGTAAATATTTTAATTGAACGGTATTCGTGGATTTGTTGAGTTTCTGACCACCGCGTCCTCCGCCATGTACGAATTTTTCTTCGATATCACTGAGATTGACGTTCAGTTTTTCTATAAGACTGATGATATCTTTGTATTTCTTGTCGGTGAGGTTGGATTGAGGTGGGAGTTTCATTTTTTTACAATTTTAAAACGGTAAACCTATAAGACTGATGATATCTTTGTATTTCTTGTCGGTGAGGTTGGATTGAGGTGGGAGTTTCATTCAGGTTGTAGGTTGTAGCTTTTTAGGTTTTTAGGCCTATTTATCGGCCTAAGAAGATAAGAACCTAAGAAGCTAAAAAGCTAGACTTAAATTCATCAAACCTATCCTCCTCTATTGCTTTTCGGATATCGGACATCAGATTTAGGTAAAAAGCGATGTTATGGAGCGTGTTCAATCGAATTGATAGTATTTCATTCGCCATAAACAGATGACGGAGATAGGCTTTTGTAAAATTCTGACAGGTATAACAATCACAATTCGGATCCAGTGGGCTGAAATCTTCTTTATACTGTTCGTTTTTAATTCGGACGATGCCGGTTGATGTAAATAAATAACCGTGACGGGCGTTTCTGGTAGGCAAAACGCAATCAAACATATCAATCCCCCTGCTGACTGCCTCCAGAATATCTTCCGGCGTTCCTACACCCATTAAATAACGAGGCTTGTCTTTTGGCAGGTGCGGAACTGTCGTATCCAGCATCTCGTACATCACCTCATTGGGTTCGCCGACGGAGAGGCCACCGATTGCATAACCGTCAAATCCAATGTCGACCAGTTCTTTGGCGGACTGTTTGCGGAGGTCGGGGTGCATACCGCCTTGGACAATGCCGAATAATCGTGACTCGTGCTCCGTGTCTCGTGACTCGTGAAACTTTTTGCAACGCGCCGCCCATTGTGTGGTTAATTTCAACGACTTCTCTACATATTTCTTATCTTTATCTGCTGCAGGACATTCGTCGAGTACCATTATTATGTCGCTTCCTAATTTCATCTGAATTTCGATTGCTTTCTCGGGTGTCAGAAAGATTTTCTTTCCGTCCAAATGCGATTGGAATTCCACACCATCATCTTTTAATTTGCGGATTTTGGCGAGTGAGAATATCTGATAGCCGCCACTATCTGTTAAAATCGGACCGTTCCAATTCATAAATTTATGAAGACCACCTGCTTTCTCTACTGTGTCTTCACCCGGACGAAGGTGGAGGTGGTAGGTGTTCGACAAAAGTATTTGACCTCCTAAATCTTTGATTTCATCTGTCGTCAGACCTTTTATTGCTCCTGCCGTTGCAATAGGCATAAAAAACGGTGTCTGGATATCACCGTGAGAAGTTTTGAGGGTGCCGGAGCGAGCGTGGCCGGAGGTTTTTTCTAGTTTGAACATGGTTGGAGTATAACAAAAAACCCGAAGGCGATGAAACGTTTCTTCGCCTTCGGGTTTTGTTAATTAATTTACTTTTTCGCCTCGATTATCTTATCCACAAGACCATATTCCAATGCCTCTTTGGCATCAAGGAATTTATCGCGTTCTGTATCTTCTTCAACTTTTTTAAGGTCTTTCCCTGTATGACGGGCTATCATCTCATTTAAAAGCTTCTTTGTTTTTAGGATGTGATCAGCGTGAATTGCGATATCAGTTGCCTGCCCCTCTGTACCGCCAAGGGGCTGATGGATCATGACTTCAGAATGGGGGAGGATGAAGCGTTTACCCTTTTCACCACCCATTAGGATAATTGAACCACCGGAAGCCGCGATACCTACACAGACAGTGGATACATCGCATTTAACTAATTGCATTGTATCGTACATAGCGAGTGTGGAAGTTACGGATCCACCTGGGGAATTTACGTAAATGGTTATATCTTTCGTTGGGTCGACTTTTTCCAAAAATAAAAGCTGGGCAATTATTACATTCGCCACCTCATCATTGATAACTGATCCTAAAAAAATGATACGTTCTTCAAGTAAACGGGAGTAGATGTCATAGACGCGTTCACCGCCTTGAGGAGTT
>JAUXFE010000058.1 GCA_030620215.1 Candidatus Peregrinibacteria bacterium | reverse complement strand
GCTTTAGCTCGGATCGAACTGTATTCCATATGTGATTAAGAATAATATACATTGCTATTGGGCGAAGCATGTCTTCTAAATCACGAATGCAGAACACGACTAGTCCGGATTTTAAATCTACATTAGTTGGTTGATTAAATATTCCAGCAAATGTTCCAACTGTGTATTTTTGTAAACGTTTAGCCAAACTTTCCGCACCTTTCATATTGCTGAGAATGTCGTGCAAATCATCCATAATTGGTGGTTCAATACTTGCGGGGTTTGGCGTATTCATCGTTATGCCTTTTAAGGCGTAAGTATCAATTAATGCCTTATCCATCAGCCCTTCTTCTTCCGGTGTCATTTTACCTAGCATTAGGTTTAAAAGACCGTGAAGCGTGATTATGTTTGACCGGAGTAATTCTCCCGGCTTTTCGTCCTCTTCATCAATTGGTGCAGGAAGGTCGAATGGATTTATGCGCTGATCGGAGTTTAATGATACGCGGAGATATGTTCCGTCGACAGTATTTGCTAATTCTTCATATTCATTCTCCGGATCGATAATAATCACGTCTGTCCCCATCATCATAGAACGAAGAACCTCCAGTTTTACCGCATATGATTTACCGGCACCGGATTTTGCGAATACAACTGAGTTTGCGTTTTCCAGATTAAATCTGTCAAAAATTATAAGGCTGTCGTTATGCCTGTTGATTCCGTATAAAATTCCCTCATCCGATGTAAGTTCCGCTGAGCTGAATGGGAATGATGCGGATAGGGGATTTGTATTCATGTTACGCGTTACTTCAATTTCATCCATACAAAGTGGTATGGTTGAGTTGAAGCCGTGTTCCATTTGTAAATCTGTACTTTTTGTTAAAACTAATTTTCCACCCAAGGCACTTTCCAACTTGGTCTGTATTTTTTGTAATTTATCTTCATCTTCTCCATAAATGGTGAAGTATAATCCAAATTGGAAGAATTTTTCTTCTCCGCGCTGAATATTTCTGCGCAATTCCTCCGCATCTTGTAGCGCGGTTTCCAGAGCCGGATCACTAACCATACCTTTCTCTTGTTCCATTCTCATGGTGGATTGTATTTGAGCTACTTTATTTTTCAAAAATTTCATTATCTTGATACTGCTTGCCGGATATACAAATATTGAGATATCCATGCTTACATCGAAGTTTATAATCGGTGATAACCAGTTCGCTTCGATATAACGAGGATAAGCATAAACAAAAAAGCTTTTAGCAAAAAGTCCGCTAACTTTTGTCTTGTCATACATGAATTCCATGGATGCAGGAGCTATCAGATCTTTAATTGTAGACAACCCTTCTCTATAAATTTTCTCAGCTTCACGGATTTCCCGAGCTTCTGTTTTTTTGTCTGTCGGTTTCTCAATTACTTCCCCTTCTACTTTCTCTCTTTTTTCACTTTCTCCTTTTGGTACTTTTACCGGGAAAAGAGTAGCTTTTAATTTTTGGAAAAAACCCATCTTTTGAGCCTCTTTTTTTGTTTTTTCATCAAATACCACATGTTGCTCGTCTTCTTTAGCTTTTTGCTGTTTTAAATGCTCAGGAATACCCGGTTTTGGTGGGCCTTCCTCCGATTCTGTTTTAACGGGGGGTTCCATAGTGGCTGTATTTTGGTATATAAATAGCTTATTTGAGCCAAAGTTTCTGTGAAATGATTTTAGAATTTCCATAACTCTTTCTATAGTTCTATGATATCTATTTATTATAGCAAAAAAACACTCAAAAAGCAAGGGTATAAGCCGAATATTTCAGATTTCTGAATTCTGATTTCAGATTCTTATTTTGTATTTAAGATGTTATATTTTGAAAACAGCATTCAGAAAAAATAAAAAATACTAAATATTACATTGGATTCAGAAATCAGAATTCAGAAATCACAAATTATACCCCATTCCCCATTCCAAGAAGACCTATAATCAATCCGACTGCTCCGAATAAGCCACCTACAATCCAAAAGCGCATGGTAATTTTTGCTTCATCTAGTCCTTTTTTTTCAAAATGATGATGAAGAGGGGCTATTAAGAAGACTTTTTTCTTAAAAAACTTTTTTGATGTTATTTGAATTATTACCGATAGGGTTTCAATAATAAAAACTGCTCCTACAAATAGCAAAACCACTACTGAATTGGTCATCATTGCTATTACACCGAGTGTTGCTCCGTATGCCAGGGATCCCGTATCGCCCATATAATACAGGGCGGGGGGAACGTTGTTCCATAGGAAAGCTAAAAGTGTACCAACGAGAACACCGCAGAATATTGCCAGTATAATTAATCCCTTTGCATAAGCTATGACTCCAAAAGCCAGGAATGCAAGAATCAAAAGTCCACCAGCCAGTCCGTCCAGTCCGTCAGTAATATTTACAGCATTTGCAGTGGAAAGTATGACCAGCATAAACAATGGTATATACCATAATCCTATCTCAAAATCACCAAGTCTTGGGATATGAATACTTGAAAACCCCAGTTTGTGATAGAACCACCAAGCCCCCAGTATTGCAAAAAGTGTTAATAATAAGAATTTAGGTTTTGCCTTTATGCCTTTTACTCCGCCAATCTGTTTTATGTTAAACCAGTCATCCACCGCTCCCAGAATTCCAACCGCAATAAGGGTGAATAAAGGAAGATAAACCTGACCTCTTTGTAATAATGATACTGGCAGTAAACCAACAAGTGCCAGTAAACGTGAAAGTAGTACTACTATTAGTACCGATCCCCACATTATTACTCCACCCATTGTCGGTGTGCCGGTTTTTTTGGCATGCATTTCACTAAAATAAGATGCCTTTTCTCCGGTCATAGCTGTTTCTCTGATCTGTTTTCCTAATTTGAACTTTTTTACCATTTTCAGATAAAAAGGAGTGAGCCCAAGTGTTACCAAAAATGCTATTGTTGACCAGCCGAAAATAGATAAGAGGTTAGGAATGTGTTCCATGTACTAATTATGAATTATGAATTATGAATTACCCCGAGGGGCCCCTTTGGGGCGAATTGAATTCATAATTTGCTATTTGCTCTTAAGTGTTATTCGCCTTCGTAAACGTGTTGTTTGTCTATATCGTAGAAACGCATCTGCTTTTTATCAAAGCGAAGTTCTGCTTTACCGACTGGGCCATTACGATGTTTGCGAATAAAAATTTCTGTGACGCCTTTCTCTTCTTCGGTCAGATTTTCTTCGTAATAATCTTTTCTATATAGCATCATTACAACATCGGCATCTTGTTCGATGGCACCGGATTCGCGCAGATCTGCTAATTGTGGAATTTTTGGATTACGCATTTCAACAGCACGTGATAACTGAGATACGGCTATTACGGGAACATGTAATTCACGCCCAAGTGATTTAAGGGCTCTGGAAATTTCAGATATTTCCTGAACTCTGTTGCCAGCATATGCCGTATTACCCGTGGACATAAGCTGGAGATAATCAACGATAATTAAATCCAATCCGTGTTCCATTTGTAATCGACGTGCTTTGGCGCGTAGCTCAGGTATTGAAGTTCCAACGGAATCATCTATATAAATAGGAGCTTGATTTAATATATCCATAACTGAACCCATATTCTGGAAATCTTTATCATCTAATCGACCATGCTGAAGCTTCCATGAATCTACACCAAGTATTGAGCAGAATAAACGATCTACCAATTGCTCTCTCGACATTTCCAAAGAGAAAATTCCAACAGTTTTCTTTTTGCTGGCTTCGATAGCGATTTTTTGAACGATAGAAAGAGCTAAAGCTGTTTTACCCATACTTGGGCGCGCAGCTACAATAATTAAATCCGCTGGCTGCATGCCGGAAAGAATGTTATCGAGGCCTTTATAGCCGGTTGGTATGCCTTTGACCTTTTCTTTATCTTCAGCCATGTGCAGTGTTGAGAATTCTTCGTAACGTTGTGTCAGAATATCGCGCACATGAATAAAACGGTCTTTTAAAAAGGTTTGAGAAATACTGAACACTTCTTTTTCAGCACTTTCCAGTAATTTTTCTATATTTTCATCTTCATCGTATCCATGACCCACAATAATACTTCCCGCTTTAATCATTTTTCTTAAAGTGGCCTTGTTTTTAACAATTTGCGCGTATTTGAAAATATGAGTAGCGGTTGGTACACCTGAAGTAAGTTCTGCGAGATATGCAGGACCGCCAATTGTATCAATTTGCTTACGTTCTTCTAGTAAATTTGATAGCGTTAAAAGATCGATAGGGTCGTGACGATTGTATAAATCGACCATAGCCTCATAGACCATTTTATGGGTGTCGTAATAAAAGTTATCAGGACTGATCAGATCGACAATTTTAAGAATCGCATCTTTGTCGATAAGTACTGAGCCCAGAACTGATTGTTCAGCTTCTTTATTGTGCGGTGGAATCTTATTACTTTCAGCCATTTTATAACGAGATAACGAAATAACGAAACAATACTTCGACTTTGCTCAGTACAAGCTCCACAACGAAACATTAATGAGCTCCAGTCTCAGCATATTTCTGTTTTTATTTTGGGTTTTTAGTTTATATATATTTGTATATACATGCAACATTTAAACAAAAAAAGCGCTTGTCATCCCGACTGAAGCCTTGCCTGCCGGCAGGCAGGTGGAGGGATCTACGCTTTTTTTAGTTTGTTAGTTGTAATTTATTTGTTTTTTACATCTACAACGTCGTGAACAGGTGCTTTTTCTATCTCTTTAACATCTCCCATTACTAGTTTTTGATGTATTTCGTCAAAGATTTTGCTGTTTTCTTTCAAGTATTGTTTCGCGTTTTCACGTCCCTGGCCGATTTTTGTAACTTTATAGGTATAGAAGGCACCGGATTTGTTGACAATATTATTTGTGACAGCGGTGTCGAGTAAATCTCCGGCTCTACTTATACCTTCGTTAAACATAATATCGAATTCGGCTTGTTTAAAAGGCGGAGCGACTTTGT
>JAUXFE010000105.1 GCA_030620215.1 Candidatus Peregrinibacteria bacterium | reverse complement strand
TTTATCTGTGACCACGAAAGGATTAACTGCGTTGATCCTTCAAAGCTCCGCTTTGAAAACCAAAAAAGCCGCAAAATAAAAAAGCAAGCTTTATATTTTGCTTGCTTTTTCGGTTTATTAGTGACCTCGACAGGATTCAAACCTGTAACCTTCTGAGCCGTAATCAGATGCGCTATTCAGTTGCGCCACGAGGCCTTTTTTTTGGCTGCAAATATATTTCTTTTTTGTAGAAATGAAAAACATTTTATAATAAAAGGTAATTCCGGTTGAAGTGAATAATGTACAACCGTTTATTTTATATAGTAAAAGAATTAAAAAGTCTCTGCTCCTCCAAAAAAAGTACCCTTAGAATCAAATCCATAGGCAAAATCGATGCTAATATTCATTCGTGAATACTTATTCATCAGCAATCGGAAACCAAAGCCAACGGCAGGGCGGACATAATCGAAAAGGTGAACATTTCTGTCCCGGTTAGAAGCAGTTGAAGCGTTTACAAATACAACACCGCCCAAAGTTTGTGCACAACGAAGCAGAGGAAAACGATATTCTGCTTCCACATACATAAAGTCTTGTCCCCTGAACCTACCGGCAGTATAACCTCTTCCCGATTTTAATCTTTGATCATCTCCAATGGCCATGAGCGTAAGATATGGTTGCTCACCAGACACCAGGAAATTCCCGAAATACCAAAAAGCAATTAAGTGTCTTGGTATTTTTTTCGAAAGTCCTATAAAGGTTCTGAACTCCGTCCATAGTTGCGAAGAGTTTTGGCTGCTTCCCATAAATGTAGGGTTCATCTGATAGTTAAGCCTTGCGTAATAACCACTATAAGTGCTAATTTGGTTATCGCGTGAATCATACATCGCATTAAGACTCAACCCTGACATTGTGTAGTTTTTTGGATCAAATCCGTGCAATTTCGAATAAGACCAGTGAGGAGTGATCTGCCTTGGAATGCTATCTAAGTTTAAATTCAAGTCCTCGATATTCTTGTAAGCATCTAAGTGATATCCTAAGCCGAGATAGAAATTATCAAAAACCTTATGGTTTGCTATTTCATGAAACATAAAATAATCATAACGCATGCGATAGCCTTGTTCATTCCCCAGAGGTTCACCCTGAAAAGCCCAACCTGGATTAAAATCTATTTCTTCGGGTGAATTTGTTCCAAGTCCATATGTTGTCTCACTGAATTTATAGTACCGCCAGTCGCCCGAAAAGAACCACTTATTTTCGGAAGTATATAAATTTGATTTGATAAAAGAGATAAACTGTTCTTCGGTGGTTACAGCAAGTTTAATTCCTGCAAATGAAATTCGTGTATTTTCTTTAGCCCCTAAATACAGCGCTGAGGTTACACCTACGCCTAGCTGAAAACCGTTCGCCGGATTGTAAGCAATAACAGGAAGGATCAGGTTGTTGACCTTTTTTTGAGAACGGTGAGGTTTGTCTTTATCTTTCTTCTTCTTTTCCTTACCTTTTTTATTAAAAAGTTGTTTCGCTACATCATTAATATCCATTACCTCACAATTCTTTTTGGGAATGGTATCCGCTATGCTAACCGGTCTAGAGTTCGAAGGAATCTCTTCTGTTTTTATCTTGTTTTGCCCGTTTAGAAATATTGGGACTAAGAGAATCAGAATAAAGATGATCAAATTTTGGTTTCTCATCTGTAAGCTTGTATAGGGTTTTAGTAATATTTTTTTGTTATACAACAATTTATCGCTATAAAGATAATGATATTATCAATTAAAATAGAAATGAATCTCAATTTCAAATCCAGCTTCAATAGAATGGAAAAGGTCAGGTACACTAAAAAGGATTGTAACAGTGATTTTCAAAAATATATCCATAATATTATTTCAAAAAATAAAAAGTTAAGCCTTCATTTAATATACTACTTTAATACATCTTTAGAGGGTATTGTAATTGCGTTAGCTATATTAACTTTACCGTACTAACGATTGATGGTCTGGTGTCAATATTCGAAATTTTTATAAACAAAATAATTAAACGTGGAAATGCAATTTCAAAAACGAATAAAAAATGATTCTTTTAGCGAATAATTTACCGGTGTTTTTAAAATATACCTTCTTAATAATTTACTTATTACTTCTTGGATATACTATTGTCAGAATTTTGTTGGGTACACAAGCAACTGCTAAAACACTGGCTTATGTTCTTCTTGTAGCTGTTTTGCCTTTGTTAGGGATGGTGATCTATTTCTCATTTGGTGTTAATTACCGTCATCATAAGTTTACTAAAAAGGGGATTGCCTCTTTAAATGATCTTACAAGAGAATTCAATATAATTCGAAACGACAATATCGATGAACTGATCAAAGTGCATCGTAAAAACGGAGGGGCTTTTACGGAACTAATAAAGTTCATTTACAAAATCGGAGATGAAAACCTCAGTCAGAATAAATGTGAGCTACTGATCAACGGTGAGGAAAAGTTTCCGGAAATTTTACGTTCTCTTGAAACGGCCAAAACTTTTATCCACATGGAATATTACGATTGGGAAAACGATGTGAGAGGCAATCAAATAAAAACGATACTTCTACGGAAAGCAAAAGATGGACTTAAGATAAGAATATTGATCGATGATTATGCCAGTCGTAAAATAAAGGGCAATATTGTTAAAGAACTCCGGGCGGGCGGTGTTGAAATTTACCC
>JAUXFE010000093.1 GCA_030620215.1 Candidatus Peregrinibacteria bacterium | reverse complement strand
CGTTAAAAATTTAAACAAAAGAGGTGAATTAATGAAAGCAAACTTTCTTCTACTGTGTTTGGTTGTGTTCGTTTTGTTTTTCGCGTGTTCCGGGAAAAACACTTACCATAAAGGCCCTATGCCTGAACCTAAATCATTCAATGCCCATTTCGGCGATATGGATTCCGGCGGTGATGATCTGGTCAGTTGGGATGAATTCAAAGCCCACTTTCCAAATGCCGTAACGCATGTCTTCACTGCTATTGATCTCAATAAAGATAATGCGCTGGATCACGATGAATGGCACAAATTTAAAGCCGCTCATGGATTGATACACCAGGATTAGGTGAAAAATATGGGTTCGTGTATAGATTTGTGGTTATAGAAAACCGCTTAATCACTGATCAAGATTTGACAGCTTATTCAAAGGGAAGTCTGAGCCTAATAATTTTAATGGCTTTTTTGAGAAGTCTGTTTCATAAGAAATTTTGTATCTTTCGGGATTTTACAGCCATCCGGATAACATTACATATGGATGTTATCCGGTTAGAAAAGTCTCAAATAACAATAAAAATGCTTGTGAAGGCTAATAGCTTTAGGAATTAACTGGAAACCATATAATATCTTGTTATGCAAAAGAAATGAATAGAATGAATGAATCACTATATCTTTACGCACCTACTAAACTGTTCACTGATAAACTGGAGAATATTAAACTCCATGATCCTCCGGGATTTGAACGTATAATTAAAGTAAGAGATAAACTGCTTGTAAATCCAAATGATGCTGATGGGAAAATGCATGGATTATACAATGGTCGATTTAAAAAATACGTGGGCAGGAGAGGATACCGCATCATTTATTATTGGTGCGAACTTTGCAGAAAAGAAAACCGCAAGCTTGATAAAGTTTGTGATCATTGCGAAAAGATTCCTGATCAAAGTGTTATTTTTTTTGATCTTTATCATAAGAATAAGAGCAAAAGAATATAAATGGTCAGAAATTTAACGGTTAAGTGGTCAGGGATTGACAAGCAAAGGATAAATAAAACTGAACAGCCGGATGCATTAGAATACATACCTGCAGGAGCATTATTGACTTTTGTTAGTTTATGATTTGCAAATTGTCTTTTAGCACTTTGATACGAGTACAGGGTATGCATCTATGACCCAGACATTAGACAATCAGATCAAATCACAAAAGGAGGATTCAAAATGAAGAAAATGGTGAATATATTAGCAATAGTAATGCTCATCCTATGCATTGGTCTTGCTGTGCCGGTTAGTGCGGCCGATGATACCTATGGTGCGGCCGGTGCCTCGAAGCTCACAGACGAGTCACTTACACGTGAGAAAATGCTTGTCTTTGCAATACAAGACGAATACCTGGCCCGGGGAGAATACCAGAAAGTCATAGAGAAGTTTGGTAATCGCCGGCCATTTTCAAACATCATCAAAGCAGAAGAAAGGCATATTTCGTGGTTGAAACCCCTATTTACAAATTACAACGTAGCACTACCCCCCGACCGGGGACTGGAACTCGCTAAAGTTCCAGCAACTTTTACAGAGGCACTCCAAATCGGCGTATATGCTGAAGTGGCAAATATAGCAATGTACGAGCGATTTCTTAAAAAATATCTGCCGGAGGATATCCGTGACGTATTCAGTCGTCTCCTCGCCGGGTCAAAGAATCACCTTGACGCATTTAAAAGGGGAGGACGCTCGCGATAACGAATTTCTGAATGGCTGTCTAACCAGACGGTGCATCGGATCGGCGGGAAAGAGCGCCCGCCTCCCGGTGACCTTCGCGTTATGACTTAAAAAAGATTTAACTTGATGTGTCATTTTTTGTACGCTATACTGTACAAAAAATTAGCTTATGAGGTGTGAAATGCAAAAATTGAAAATAAATCAAGATATTAAACCGTTGTCTGAAGTCAGAAATGGAATGGCAGCTTTTATTAAACAAGTTCATGAAACCAAAAGACCTTTAATTATTACTCGGCGGGGGAAAAGTGCTGCAGTCCTTATTGATGCTCAAGAATTTGAAGCTATGGAAGAAAAAATTGAGCTTTTATCCGATGTCCAAACATCTCTAAACCAGTTGGCCACAGGAGAAGGTATAGGCCACAAGGATGCGAAAGATAAGCTGGTTAAGCGGATTCCAAAATGAAAATAATATGGTCTCCCCTTGCAGTTGATAGAGCATCGGAAATAGCTGATTATATTGCTCAAGACAAACCATCCGCGGCAGAAAGGTGGATCAATGAGGTATTCACCAAAGTAGAACAATTAAAATCCTCTCCTGAAATTGGTCGCATTGTACCCGAAATTTCAGATACTCAGTTTAGAGAACTCATTTACGGTAATTATCGAATCATTTATCATATCGAAAAAAAACAAATTTCAATTTTAACAATTCGTCACGGAAAGCAAATTCTTCCAATTGATGAAATAAAGTCATAACCAGGCGCTTAACTCTGAGCGGGCAAAGTCGGGCTGAAACCGTGAAGCTCGAAATAACTCAAATTAAAGAGCGCCGCCAGGTTAGCTCATCGTTCGCGCCGCCTGCGGCTGCGCGAACGCGCGCGAGATGAGCCATTGACTTATTCCCGCCGCAAGCGGCGCGAACAACTCAATGGAGCGGAAACCGCTTCGCGGCTGCGCTCCGCTTGCCCCCTTGGTTGGGTAAATTGATGACCTTATTGACTCTGACAGAAAAACAGCGATCTTTAATACTTTTAAACTTCACTCTTATTTAACCGACAAGTGGCTGTCATCATTTTACCCAAGTCGGGGGTTCCGCTCATCTCGCGCGCGTTATGTGCCGTTGACTATAAGGATATATGACAATAAGACCAGTCACCAAAAAAGATATTCCTGAACTGGCTCAAGTCCATCGAGCGTCATGGGTACAGACATACCAGCCCTTAATACCAGATGAAATTTTAGGTAATCTTTCGGTATTCCATTTTCAGAGTATTTGGGAGAAAAATCTTAAGAACGAGACTCACAAACATTTACTTGCAGAGCATAACAAACAGCTTATCGGCTTCATTTCGTTCAGTCATTCTGATGTTGATACTAAAATATCTGAGATTTCATCTATGTATTTAGACCATAGCAAGATTGGCCTTGGGTTTGGAAAAAGCCTGATTAAATCGGCGTTCAGAGAATTAAAGACTTTGGAGTTTAACAAGATACTACTGTGGGTCGTTCGTGAGAATCATCACGCAATTGAATTTTATAAATCTTTGAAATTCAAACCAATGAATATTGAGAGAAGGATTCTTCGACTTGGGATCGAGTTAACACAATTGCAATTTAGCCGATCACTTAATGAGAGCACATAACAAGCGCTTTCACAACCGACCGGGTTACAACGGCGCTTTTTCAAATGATTGTTTATATCGAACATTAGTAAATTTATCAAGTTTGTTGCTATGCTTCACCCGGCGGGTGAAGCGCAGCGTTATGTTGAATAATTTTACTTTTAATCCCAATAATAGATCTATGATTTTTAGAATATTATTTTTAATTGCTGGTATTCTTATAATAATTTCAGGAATAGATGTGATTAGAAATAAATCATTTCACTATTTAGGATATGGAATAGACTTGAGCAGCAGTTCATTTTCTTTAGGCATATTGATAGCATGCCTTGGAGTCGCATTCATTTATATAGCATCTCG
>JAUXFE010000024.1 GCA_030620215.1 Candidatus Peregrinibacteria bacterium | reverse complement strand
TTATGTACCCGATCCTCATTTTTATCTGGAATGGACGAATCGTGTAAAGCGTGAACACATTTTGCAGAGACAGGAAAAGGGTAAAACCAGTATCCCACTTACACACGCTACAAAGCATAAACAAGAAGATTATTTACAGGATATCCATAATTTGCCAGCTTCTTAGCTTCTTAGCTTGTTAGTTTATTAGCTTCTTAGCTTATTAGGTCCATTATATAGCCAAGCTACAACCTACAACCTAATAAATATATGGCCTAAAAAGCTAAAAACCTAAAAAGCTACAACCTAAACATATGGCCTAAAAACCTAACAAGCTACAACCTAAAAACCTAATAAAATGTTAACTTTCCCCGGGCAACGCCCTAATGAAAAAATATTAATGGTAATTCGTAAGCATATAATTGTTTATATTCGAATAATAATGTCTTTTTTGATGGTTGTTGCCATTCCGTTGATTATTTTTTATTCGATTTGGTTTAGATATTATCCAACTGAACAGAATCCAAGCCTAAACGCTGCGATAGGTCTATTTGCCTGTGCATATATTTTACTTGGACTGCTTCTTGCCTGTATAGCATGGATCAATGAGGAATTTGATCTTTTTATACTTACAGATGAACGTTTAATAGATATTACGCAGGTTACATTTTTAAAAAGAACAGTTGCCTCAACCCCTTTAAATCAAATTCAGGATGCAACAAGTGATGTTACCGGGATTTTTCAGACAATATTAAATTATGGAAATCTTGAAATACAAACCGCAGCTGGTGACGCTTCCGCTTTTCAGATAGATCGAGTGCCCGATCCAGCATTTTTAGCTAGAGAGATATTAAATCACACTCACAATATACACGCAGAAGAAGTCTCTTCCGCTATTTAAATAACCTGCCAGCAGTTTAAGCCAGAATTATTTTTTGTTATGAGCCAAACAGCAGAAGACATTGAAAGGGTAGATAGTGCATCAGAAGAACAGGAGAGTCCGGATTTTCAGGATGTGGAAGCTTTAAAATCAGAAGAACAGTTCAGAATGGAAATTAATCGTGTTGCAAACGATTCATGGAAGAAAGGTCTCATTTCTCAGGAGTCATATGATTTTTATATGAAGCTTTCTTTGGAGAGTAATGCTGACAACAAAGAAAATATGGAGCTTCTTAAAAATATGTATAAGTATTCGAGAGAACATCATAATAAGGCAAGTATTATAGATGGATATTTTGAACAAGCTAAAAGAAGTGGATATATGGGCACTAAAGACGAAAAGTTTTTAATGTCTAACATTGTTCATCAGCCAGAATTTGTTAACCAGTTCTCATCTGCCGAAAAATTGATAAAAGACAAAATTAATCGGATGAAAGAAGATAGAGAAGCTTATGATCGAATTGCAAATCATAAACTTGTTAAAAACGTCGGTTATTTAAAAATAGATGAAAATACAAAAATTGATATTCCGAATGAAAAGAAATTTTTAGAAATGACAGTACCGGAACGTCGCGAACTACTCAAAAAATTACAAGAAGCATTACCAAAAGCCGAAGAATATGCGGAAAAAGTTGGAGGAGAAGAATCTCAGGAATTGGAAAAAGAATATAAAACCCACTTGGATAAAGCTTATACAGAGGATAAAATTATTGGTTTAAAAACCTATAACAAATTTTGGGACGGATTCCAAAAAATCGACAACAAAGAAAAGAAGCACTGCATAAAGGAGTTCAGCAGTCAGATAAATAGGTATGGAAAGTTATGGAAAGATGTTCGTGGGAACCTAAGAGGGGATGAACTAGAACAGATGGAATCTTCCCGCGATAAAATGGGATATACCGAATTATTTGTTAAATATGGCGAAACAAAGAAAGGTCTGGATGATAAATATGAAAAAAATCTGGAACATTTCAAAGAAAAGGGAATTATAGGCGAACATGTGAAAAATGAATTTATGTCGTGGGTAAAAGATCAGGATCCAAAGAAAAAATACGACGCCATTGATAAACTACACGACAAAGAAGGAGGCCAAATGGAGCGTTATCAAAAACTATGGGGTGATATCGAGAAAAATCTTTCCAAAGATCATAGAACTTTTATGGAATCAAAACGTGACGGATGGGGATATACAGAGATGAAAAATCAATATGATCAATTTATTCGGGGAGAAAATGTATCATCCGGGGAAGGTAAAAATGATCCTCTAAGCGTTATAAATTCCACCGCGGTAAAAACGGCGATTATCAGAACTAATATGGATTTGAAAAAACACGGCAAAGAAAAGCGAAAAACATTCTTAAATCGACTGCAAAGAATGTTCAGCCGTGAACATCGCGATCAATTCGATGCTACCGGATTTCAGTCTAGTTTACGCGATAATCGTGTTAAAAAAGAGGAAAAAGCCTCAGAACAAGCGTCCGGCAAAGATGTTGCTAATAACAATGTGATTGATTTACAGCAAAAACTTAAAGAAAAACGAGTTGAAAGATCGGGTCGCAGACACGGGGAGTCGGTTGATAGATCCGGTGTTGAACAAGAGATACATAATCTGGAAGAAAAAGCTGATGTTGTTAAAGAAGAAGGATTTACGCAAATCAAAACATCAGAAAATGACGGGCGTACTCACAGAAAAGCGCAACTTGAAATAAATCGCGTAAAAGGCATGGAACGATTTTTTATAGAAGATCAGAAACAACAATTCAAAGGCAAAGAGGAGGGGGGCCGTGATGATTTGTCACTTGCGGTACATACAGATGACGGTCGTACAGTTGAATTGGATTTAATTGAGATCCGAGCCATGGAAAAATACCTCAAAGAAGAGGAGAAGAATTCTGATTTGTGATTTCTGAATTCTGATTCAATGTAAGATTCTAGATTTTTAAATCTAGAATGGGATTCAGAAATCTGAAATTTGAAATCACAAATCTATCTCTATCCATATAGGCAGGTGATCGGAACACTCAGTTTGTACCACATCTGCATTTTTTAGCTTAATCCCATTGCTTATAAAAAATAAATCAAAATGTTTTTTTGGATTACAGCTTGGCCAAGTCGCAGGCAGATCAATCAGTTTTAATCCGGTTGTTTGTAGAAAAGATTTAACCTCACGTAACCCTGAATGAATATTAAAATCGCCACAAAAAATAAGCGGGCGAGAACATTTTTTTAGAATATCACCCAATTCCACAAGCTGTTTTTGGCGTACCTTCTTGCTGAGAACAGCCAGATGAACTGTAAATATACTAATGCCATTTACAATATATTCCTGAACTAGTTTTTTCATGCCGGTCTTTAAATAATGACATTTATATTCCCCATCAATTTTCGAAAGAATCGCGTCATGTTGCCTTCTGGAGAAAAATACAAATCGCCATATGGATTTCATACTATATTTTAATCGGCTATAGAAATATTTTGTATTTAATACCTTAGATAATTTTTTCGTTTGTGAAAGATATCGATTTCTAAGAGATCCGGTATCTACCTCTAAAAGACAATAAACATCAGCATCCTGCTTCTTTAATGTTCGGGCTAAACATCTGCCACTATAAAGAGGAAGCCAAACGTATCGCCATATCTTAAAAAAATATTGTTTCCAGGATCCATTTAGCCCCGTTTCATATGCGATGTTATGAAGCAAGATTTTCATTGATATTTTATTTTGATAAATTTTATACTTTTCTAATATATGCCAAAATAGGTATAAATTCAATGCGTCAACACATCGTCCAGTTTATCCATTCAGCAATTGTCTAACGTACCATCTAACAGCATTCCAGTCCTTTTTGGGCTTTAAAATATACATCCCTTCGACTTTGCCGGCACACTGAATTTCAACTACATTGCCTCCGATTTGGCGAAAACATTTTTCTTCTTCCTCGTTTTCAGTATCTATTTTCTGATGCTCATAATCTAAAACGTTAATTGTACTCAAAACACCAACGGGGATGATAGCGTAATTTTTAAATCTGAAGAAATATGACATTGCCGTTTTTAACGAAAGATCCATCTGTGTTTTTGATATAATCGTCGTAGCCATTTTTGTGATTGTCACCGCATCACCGGCATTTAAGGAATTCAGTTTTTTCTGAATCGCTTTAAGCAGTTCTTGCTGTCTTCCCGCCCTTGCAAAATCGGATGAGGTGGCGCGCGATCTGGCTAATCTCAAAGCTTGTACGCCACTCAGATGATGCCAACCCCTCTCATAACTCAACGTACCCCACTCACCTTGGTCAAAAGTCTTATAGCTGGGGTCGGTCAACGACTCATATAAATACATATCAATACCGCCTATCAAATCAATAACATCGATAAAAGCATACATATCAATAATCACATAATGATCAATATGAAGCCCTGTAATAATCCCAAGCTCACGTTTGAGTTCAGCTATTCCATAAAAAGTGTACGCACTATTGATTTTACGGCCATTAAAATAAATATCACGAGGTATGCTTAATAACTTAACCGCACCTTTATTCATATCTATGTGGGCAATAATCATGGTGTCCAGATTTTTACCATGAGTTCCCCCGATAAGAATATTAAGCGCATTTGGGGTTTTTCTGTTTATAGCAACAGGAGGGAGATAATCAGGCAGACTTATTCGTTTTTTTTTAAGCCAACGAAAATTTGTTCCATATCCAACTCCACGCCATCACTGGTTCTAAAAAATATCACATCACCGGTCTCTTTTTCAAAAATAATACTGCCGAGTTTATATTCATCATCGGTGTTCATCAGATCATAATAAATTCTTCGCCCCTCTTCTTTTGGTTCACTGATTTTTAAGCTAAGCGCATTTAACGATTCGATAAACCCCGAATCGGATAATAGCCCTTCAAGATTCTCACGTTTTTCCTGAATTGCTTTCGTACGCGTACTCTCACCTTCAAGTGATTCAAGCTCATTTACAAGCGGTTCCAGCAAACCATCAACAGTTTCATATTCAGCGCCCTGAAGCACAAAATAGCCGTTTTGCCTGTTTATTACGACGGAAAGAACCGGAATGCTATCAGCATCCTGTATAACATATTCAAATCCGGCTTCTATTTCTGTAGGATTTAAATTTGGCCGTAAGTCTTTATCGGCAAGTACGGATTTAACAGATTCATCGCCCCAAATAGATTGAATTGCCTTTTTCTTTTCAGCTATAAGGCTTTTCATATTAATAATGATATCTTTATTTTCGGTCATATAACTCAATACCAAGTCTTTCAGACTTTTTTCATTATTTGGAATCAGCTCATAAGAACCAATAATACTTTGAATTATAAATTCTCCATTATTTTTATCTAAAATAAGCTGAGTAATCGCGTCTTTACCCTGATAAAACTTTAATATTGCTGTTTCTTTCTGATCGTCCAGATAGCGCGCAGGCAAAAGCCCAATACTTTTCAATTCATTATAAAAAGTACTGTCCTTTTTTAAATCTAAAATAGATTGATAGCTAATTTTCTGATTTTTTTCCAATAAATAATTTTCACCCAATTCCGTAGCAAATTTTTCCACTCCTTGATTTATAAAATACTGATCATCGGGTGAAAATTCGCTTCCGGCATCAAAAAAGCTGTAATCACGTTTAGGAAGCAGTAGATATTCCCGCATTTCATTTAAATCCTGACCGAATTCCGATACCGCTATGCGCACATCACCAAATTGATTTACCAAACTGCCGGCCTGAAAAGTTAAAATCAGTGCGATAACGAAAAAAGCAGAGACGAATACCCGCAAAAAATTCTTTTTAATATATTTAATAGCTTTTTTCATGCCTTTGCATTATAGAATTAAAAATTAAAAAGTAAAAATTAAAATTTTTTCTTGTCAAAACTAAAAAAATCATATAAAATCCATCAGCAAGTTAAATTTCAATGTTATGAGTCATAAAAAAGCAGGAGGTTCAACTAAAAATGGTCGGGATTCAAATGCAAAGCGCTTAGGCGTAAAGCTTTATGGTGGTCAAAAAGTACGTGCCGGTAATATTTTAGTAAAGCAAAAAGGCAATAAATTCCATGCGGGTGAAAATGTTGGAACAGGTAAGGATTTTACGTTATTTGCATTGAAAAATGGCGTGGTAAAATTTACTGAAAAGCGTCAAAAAAAGTATGATGGTCGCATTTTCCGAGACAAACTTGTCCACATCGTACCTGCCTAAATACTCGTCATCGTTTGAGGTAGAGATAGGTGTATCGGTATCGTTTGTGTCCTACGTTACGTTGTACGTTAGACGTTGACGATACGCTTTTCGCAAACGCCAACGTTAGACGATCAGTTGCCATAAATCGTAACTTTAGATAAGATAACTTTGTAATATTAATTTTATAAAAACTATGGCAGACGCAGGAGGAGATTTCGAATTATTCACAGGCCCAGCCCCAAAAGAAGCAGGCGAAGGAAGCGACGAGCAATTTAGTGAAGAGATGAAGAAGACTCAGCAGGCTTTAGCTCAATTGCAAAAAGAGGAGGGGAAAGCTAAAGCTAACGACCACAAATTAGCATCAATTTTAGTGCAGTTTTTGAGCCAGCCTGAAAATACCGATCTTTTTTTACTGGTTTCCAGAGCCGTTGCCAATAATATTCCATCGGAGTTAATTTTGGCGGTAATTTCTCTTATCGACAAGAAGGCTTTCGAAGAAGTAAAAGTATTTTTAGAATCAAGCGAAAAGCAGTCACCATCGCCAGAATCCAAGGCTCTGGCAATCGCTGAAAATAAAAACTTTCAATCACTTTCACCGGATCAAAAAAAGGAAATAGATAATTGGATAAATAAAATTAACGAAGTTTCATTCAAAAAACCTCATAGAATTTTGGAGAGTGTCGTTATAAAAAAACACTCCGAGAATCCTTCCAAAATTGATAGTGTCATTAGACAGATTTCACCTTCATTGGTTCAATTATCCGCATTTATTCTTCGAAATTACCTAACTGCACAAAATACATCCTTTGAATTCAGCCAACTACAAGAGTTTATGCAGGCTGTATTCGTGAATTTAGTTAAAAATCTTGAAGAACTAGTTCAGGAACAGAAGAAGATTACTTAATTTCTGATTTCGGATTTCGGATTTCTGAATCCCATTTTGGATTTAGTATTTTTCATTTATTGATGTAGACCAAAAAATCTGAAATATAAATCTCAAATATAAAATCTAGAATCTTATATTGAATCAGAAATCAGAATTCACAAATCAGAAATATTAGAGTTCGCCTTTAGCAGACTCCAAGTCCGAATATACTTTAAACAGGTTGCCTATTCCAAGTATCGCAAAAATATCTTCAACGCTTTTATTAGTACCTGCTATTAAAATTTTACCTCCGGTTTTGCTTACATGATTATGCCAAGATACCAAATGACCAATTGCATAACTATTTAAATAATTTAATTTGCTGAAATCAAAGAGCAGTGTAGTGCCATCTTTAGATTCATCTACAAATTTTTGTATATCTGTTAAATTTTCTTTTGCGTAACCGTCAAAATCACCATCAAAATGAATGACGTGAGCATTTGTCTTGTCGGATAATGCTTCAATAGAAATACTTAATTTTTCCATTTTTATATTTGGTTATTAATCAATTTTAATGCAGCTAAAGCTGCTTCAACACCTTTATCTCCGCGATTTCCGCCTTTTATACGGGCTTTAGCTTGAGCGATATTGTTAGTGGTCAATACGCCAAAGATAATAGGAATGTTGTTTTTTAAACTTGCCTCCATTATACCGTATGCGCACGCATTGGCAATAATATCAAAATGAGGAGTTTGTCCTTTTATGATTGCCCCAACTGCAATAACAGCATCCACTTTTTTGGATCTAATCATTTTTTTGCATCCAAAAGGCAGTTCAAAGGCACCGGGAACATTCATCGTCCTAATATTTTTTTCAGATACTCCTGCTTTCTTTAGTTCTTTCAGACAGCTGGATTCCAGTACGTCCGTTATCTCTGAATTGTAGGTACTTTTAACTATGCCGATCTTTGTCGATTTTTTTGCGCGAACTCCGCCTTTGATTTGGCTTTTGATTGAACTCATATTATATAAACTCTAAGTTCTAAATTCTAAACTCTAAGCAAACTCAAAGTTCAAAATTTAAATTTTAAAATTGATTAGAGTTTAGAATTTAGAGTTTTGAGTTTGAAAGCGTCAGCTTTTCAGCGTACTTCGCCATCAAATCCGTCTCCACATTCACCTTATCACCAATTTTCAAATCGTGAAAATTTGTATTGTCCCAAGTGTGGGGAATGATGCTTACATTGAATTCCTCATCCTGCACGTCCGCAACTGTCAGACTAATACCATTAAGAGCAATAGATCCTTGTGGCACCACATATTTCGTCAGTCCAATTGGCAATTTAAATGTCAGCCGATAGGCATTCTCTTCAATTTTCTGTTCACTGAGTTCCGCCGTGTTCTCGACATGTCCGCTTACAACATGCCCCTCAAATCTGCTACCGGATT
>JAUXFE010000053.1 GCA_030620215.1 Candidatus Peregrinibacteria bacterium | reverse complement strand
GCCTCCCGACTTGTCATACTCATGTTGTTTTTAATAGCAATTATGGTTCTTTTTTAAATAAACTAACCTTTTCATTAGCGAATTTCGGGTTGATCATGACAGTAATGATAACGATAAAGTGGTTGAAAATCACAAGAAAAATAACACGAAAACAAATACAAAATGCTCTTTTATCGAATAAGACAATTTATACAATTTCACCCTCTCTTTTTTCAAGACCCAATTATTGGAATGAGAATATTAAAGTCTTGGGATATCACGAAAGGAATAAAATCGTCAACTGGCATTCAGACAAAGGATTAAGTGATTTTTTGGAAAAACACAATCAAATCCTATTCATCACTTTTGGTAGTATGACAAATCCTGAACCAGAAGAAAAGACTAAAATAATACTTGAAATACTTAATCGAAATAAAATTCCTGCACTAATTAATACCGCATCTGGAGGTCTTACCAAACCGGATAAATTTGATGCTGAACTAATACATTTTGTTTCTCGAATTCCTTACCGCTGGATTTTCCCAAAAATATATGGAGTCATTCATCATGGAGGTTCAGGGACAACTCACATGGCGCTTAAGTATGGATGCGCAACAATGATTATCCCACATATTATTGACCAATTTGTTTGGAATAAAATTATTGGTAAAATGGGGGCTGGGCCAAAGGGAATAAGAATTGATAAAATTACCATGAAAAACCTCGAAGCAAAAATTCTTGAATTAGTGAACAATACTTCCTTCAAAAAGAAAGCGGAAAAAGTAGCCAGTCAAATGGAAAAAGAAGATTTTAGAGAAGAATTATATAACTCAATAGTGGAGTAAAGCGGCTAAAACAAGGCAATATAAGTCAGTTGGCGAAATTGTGCTAAATTTAGCGAATGAGCTTTAAACAAACATTTCTGCAATTTGTTAGGGAAGTGCCACAAAGCGCCAACCGCCTCATATTGCAAACGTTATGTGCAAAATGCGTTTTTAAAATTTATACGGAAGAAAAGAATGAAGCAGAAAATTGCTTATATTAGTATTATTGTAAAAGATTATGATGAAGCAATAGAATTCTATACAAAAAAGCTTAATTTTAATCTAATTGAAGACACTATTTTAAACTCAACTAAACGTTGGGTTGTTATTTCACCACCAGGTGTAAATGAAACTTCACTTTTATTAGCAAAAGCATCAACAAATCTTCAAAAAAACTTTATTGGTAATCAAACTGGAGGTCGTGTTTTTTTATTTTTACATACTGACAATTTTTGGCGTGATTATATAAAAATGAAAGATAGAGGAGTAAGATTTATTGAATTGCCAAGAAATGAGAACTATGGAACTGTAGTTGTATTTGAGGATCTCTATGGGAATAAGTGGGACTTATTACAACTAAAAACATAGCCGAAAAACGCATTCTGCACATAACAGAGCATATGTGCTCCGCTTCGCTCCGGGCTTCGCCACATTTTGCCTTCGCGAATACGCTACGGCAAAACGTCATATATGCGCGGAACGTTGGCTGCAATCTGTTTGGGTATAATTAAATTAGGTGATGAAATATGGAAGAGATAAAAAGTTATGAGAGATTCCCCTTATGGATTGCTCTTTTAGCCAATCTTGTTGCAATATTGATCTATGCTATCGGAACATGTATCTTGGCGGGATTTGGAATATTATTGTCTATTCTCTATTTGCTTTATTGTCTTTGGATTGAAATGGGGGTTTTTAGAGGAAGTTGTGTAAACTGTTATTATTACGGAAAAGTTTGTGGATTAGGTAAAGGGAAGTTATGTTCTTTGTTGTTCAAAAAGGGCGACCCTCAAAAATTCGTTGAGAAGGAAGTTTCGTGGTCAAAAATACTGCCGGATTTCATGGTCTTTATCTTCCCCCTTGTTGGTGGAATTATACTTTTATTAATAGATTTTACTTTGCCTCTTGTGGCAATGCTGGCAATTTTAGTCATTTTTTCCTTTGTAGGCAATGCAGTTATAAGGGGATCATTCGCCTGTAAATATTGTAAGCAAAGAGAAATAGGCTGCCCGGCAGAGAAGATGTTTATAAAGGAAAAGATACAAGACAAATGAGAATCTTATTGGATATAAAAATGAGTCTTGAGCTAATAATAAATATCCCTTCGCCGGCAGCAGATAACAGAGTGTACCTGGTTCGGGCTTTCTGCTCTCACCCCAATTTGCTCCGCTATGCTCCGCAAACTTAAGATACGCTCGGAACGTTAAATAAGGTTAGATTAAAAATGTACATAGTAACCCGGGCGCACATAAATTGTTCAACGCTGACGCTAAACAAGCGCTGGTTATGAAGTTTTTCGATCCGAGATAATTTATAAATAATAGGTAGTTTAGCGCTGTTTTGTTTGGCGCAGGTTAACTCAACCGTTCTGCGCTTGAAATATGTAACTGCCGCCCCTGCGCGGGACGAAACTCCGGAAGAAATCGTAGGGATTATTTATTTTTAATTGTCGGCAAAAAGATTAATAACAGTTGCGAAATTGTGAAAAAAATATGAAATTTGAAATGAAACAAAAAAATTATCATTGCAAGTATGATTTTTATTACCAACAGGGTTATATTGAATGTCCAATATGGTAGAGAATTCAGCCTATCGGGGTAAATCGCGGCATCGTCCAACTTAATTTTATCCGCCTGCCAGCCTTTGGAGTGGTAATTGAACCAGAGATATTTTTAACACACGAAGGGCGTTTATGGTTCAACTACGGATAAAATTCTAAATGTTGGATGTTTCTGTTCGCTTAGATTGATTTTCTTCGAGTTTTTAAAATTAGTGGTAACCTGAAAGTTTAATTATATTTCACAATAAAAAATGGTTACAATTTATTAGGCGTAAATTTAGTTGATAGTAAATCTGCTTAAATTTTGTCGCTCACAAACCAATTTATGTGAAATGATAGCCAAAGCTCTGGCCTTGCCGTGTTTGTTTTTGAGCCTGGCATGTAAATCTTTGATTTCCCGTTTTTTTCTGATTAACAGTAAAGTTTCTTCAGAGAAAGCCCATTTGAGATAAGCATTTCCCTTTTTGCGATTACCAGAGCTCTTAACTTTTCCGGCTGATTCTTTTTGGGGCTTGATCAGCCGGACATATAAGGTACAGTTTTGCACCCGTTCAAAGTTGGAAATATCCTAGATTTCGTATAGCATGACTAAAGCAAAAAAATTGTCATTTTAGGGGCATGATTATGAGAATTGCAATGATTTCACCTATAGCTTGGCGTACACCTCCCCATCATTACGGACCTTGGGAGCAGGTAGTTTCCCTTTTAACTGAGGGATTATTTAATAGCGGTATAAATGTTACTTTATTTGCTACAGCGGATTCAATTACCAAAGCAAAACTACACGCTGTATGCCCTAAAGGTTATGAGGAAGATCCTGAAATTCTACCGAAAGTATGGGAATGTCTTCATATCTCTGAAGTTTTTGAAGATGCCCATGATTTTGATATAATTCATAATCATTTCGATTTTTTACCACTCACTTATAGTAAATTAATAAAAACACCTCTGCTTACTACAATTCATGGCTTCTCTTCGCCCAAAATATTACCTGTTTTTAAAAAATATAATCCCTCTTCCTATTATGTTTCCATTAGTGATTCCGATCGAGATCCTGAATTAGACTATATTGCTACAATCCATCATGGTATTGATCTAGAGAAATTTACGTTCAATCGCACCCCGCAAGAGTATTTGCTTTTTTTCGGACGAATTCATACAGATAAAGGCACTTATGAAGCTATTCAAATTGCAAAGAAATGTAACAGAAAACTGATTATTGCGGGAATCATTCAGGATAAAGATTATTTTAATGAAAAGGTTAAACCATATTTAAACGATGACGATATATGTTACGTGGGCAGCGCCCGTCCTGAAAAACGAGATAGATTATTAGGAAATGCTTACGCTCTTTTACATCCAATCAATTTTGCGGAGCCATTTGGCTTGTCGGTCGTGGAATCTTTAGCTTGCGGCACACCTGTAATTGCCAACAATAAGGGTAGTATGCCGGAAATTATTCGACATGGGAAAGATGGTTTCTTGGTAAATTCAATTGAGGAAGCAGTACAAGCAGTCAATAAAATTGCAAGATTGAACAGGGCTAATTGTAGAAAAAGAGTGGAAGAGTGCTTCACAGCTCAGAGAATGGTTGCTGATTATATTAAAGTATATCAAAGAATTTTAAAATAGATAGGCGGCAAACTTGCTCTTTTGGGTAGATGTGTAATTAGTGTCTGTCTATAAATGACTGATTTTTCGAATTAACTGTCATTTCTGTAAATCTTAACTAATTCGGGAAAAGATTCTAATTAAAGATCTCTTGAAAAATTATTAATTTTGAGGTTATTATGAGTACATCAATAATTCAGCGTTATCATAAAAATCCTATCTTAACAAAAGAGGATGTTCCCTATCCGGTTGCAACAGTCCATAATGCCGGGGTTACAAAATACAAGGATAAATATATAATGCTGTTCCGATCTCATCTTCATAATGGCAGATCGATAATAGGTAAAGCAGTGAGTAAAGATGGTTATAATTTTGAAGTTGACGCCAAACCTTTTATCGAACCCGCAAAAAAAGGGATTTTTTCCGAATATGAAGAATATGGCGTTGAAGATTTACGCATCAATCCGTTGGAAAATACATTTTACCTGACATATAGCGCTTACTCCAGGTACGGTGTACGCATTATGCTAGCCCGGACAGATGATTTTGAATCAGTTGAACGTATTGCTCTTATTAGTCAGGCGGATATGCGAAATGTTGTTCTCTTTCCTGAAAAAATTGACGGCAAATATGTAAGGCTTGATCGCCCGCATTCCCAAATATTACCCTGGTCAATCTGGATATCATATTCATATGACCTAATTTATTGGGGTAATTCCAAAGTTATAATAAAACCGTTGCAATATCATTGGGATGAAAGCAAAGTGGGCCCCGGAAGCCCGCCAATTAAAACCGAAGAGGGCTGGCTTCATATATTTCATGGTGTTTACACAACTATGGCCGGGGCAGTTTATCGATTGGGGGCCGCCCTGCACGACCTCAAGGATCCTTCACATGTTATCGGCGTTTCGGATAATTGGATTTTACAACCCGAAGATCCCTGGGAGATAAGCGGTTATGTACCTAATGTGGTTTTCACAGGCGGAACCATACCTGAAGAAGATGGCACGTTAAAAATATATTGGGGTGGGGCTGATACGGTGATGTGTGCCGGCTCTGCAAATATAAAGGAATTAATCGGGCTTTGTCTAAATTCATCACGTTCTT
>JAUXFE010000066.1 GCA_030620215.1 Candidatus Peregrinibacteria bacterium | reverse complement strand
TGCAAAAAATCATTGACCATGCGATCCTCCTTACCGTTATTATGACATATTCGTCAAAAACCTCATGAGTTTGTTAACTTGTAATTGCTTGCTTACATGCTTATATGCTTAAGAGGATACCCTGTCAAGAAAAAAATATAACAATGGATTCAAATGCATCAACAGATTGTGCAATATGTTGATATGATTTTTATTGGGCAGACAAGAAAAAAAGCATGGTGAAGGCGCAGGTTCAGCCTTGGTGAAAATAGATCTACACCTTAAACTTTCTGGGAAAAATAGCCGGTCGGTCTTTCAAGCGAAGATTTCAACACACAGTTAGTGCCGCTTATGCGGGCATCAAAGTTTTCTACGGCCTGTCCATCAGAGTCGTAGGCAACACCTTTCATTCGAAAGCAGGGCTCCCACAACTCCACCTGAAGTAACTGTGCGTCCATGAGTGACATCCTGGCTGCCATAACTTCCCTCTCAGCCCGAACTATCTCCAAATTGAAGCATTCACGCAGGAGGCCGTAAAGATCTGTAACAAACCTATCTTCATCAATCTCGAGCAATTTTGAAAACCGTGAAAACGGTAAATATGAATCAACAACAATCAGGGGTTTATCATCGATAAAACGCAAGCGCTTCAGATGAATAACCGAATCACCTGGATCTATCCCCAACGCATTTGATACCGATGCCGATGAGTTTTCTTTATTTCTCTCAAGTAGATCGGTATGGTAATTTCGCCCAATTTTATCAACCATCTCCCCAAAACTTAAGAGCGTGCTCATCAAAACCAATGACACACCTTTTAATTTTTGAACAATCGTACCCTTACCTCGAACCCTCTTCAGATAATCATTTTTTATTAGTATATTTATAGCTCGATTTACGGTCGGACGACTTACTTCGAGTTGGGAGGAGATTTCCTCTTCACTGAAAAAGCGCCTCCCGGGTTTTAACATATTGCTGGTCAAAAAATGTTCCAAAACGTAGGCGACCTGATAATAGAGCGGCAAATCGCTTTCAGCCAAATACGCCTTATATTCTGTTAGTTTATTATTCACATCATCATATGCTTTCATGATTACAACATATCTGCTTTCTAAATGAATTTCAATAGAAAAATACCTAACTGCACAAAAAATGATACCTAACTTGAATTATGCTTTGTTCTTATACATGCGATTGATGAAATATTCGCTTTGCATAGCCATGTTAATTGAAAGTGCCCCCAGCAAAAGAGAGCCTTTCACGAATTTAACGAAAAATGGATTAACGCCCATCATGGTAAGCCCGTTAGTTAGTGCCATCAGCATAACCGTAACCAAAACTACCCCTAAAGTTTTCATCCTTCCATAAACCACGACACTAAATACGGCAATGATTAAGGCATCCAAAAGGAACCCATCGCCAATATCAACGCTAACAACCTCCATATGAGAGGTATGGACAATTCCGGTAACCGAAGCAAAAATTCCACCCATCACAAAGGTAAGCATCGTATATTTTCTTATGTTTATGCATGATAGCCAGCTGGCAGTGATATTTCCGCCGATACTCGACACACGTCGACCGAATACCGTTCTTTCCATTTGATAATAACAGATTATGGCAAGCGTAATCATTATGAGAATAGTATTATGAATGGAAAATATTTTACCGTTTCCGATGATCGTATAAGCGTCCGGCAAAAACATTATTATATTGCCGCTCGTTATCCAATACCGTAATCCGAGAATAATAAATTGGGTCCCCAAGGTGACTATAAATGAAGATATGCCGAGGTAGGAAACAAGCAAACCATTAAATAACCCGAAGATTAGACCGATGGAAAGGCCGCAAATAAGTCCAACAGCAATTCCAACATTATATTCCTTTAAGATAGTTGTCGCTATTATTGCAGAAAAGCCTGCGATATGACCTAATGAAAGATCTATACCTCCTGCTGCGATAATTATAGCCATTCCAAACGAGATAATACAAAGTTTACTGGCGTCTTTTAAAATATCAACAAAATTCGCTTTATCAATAAAGGTGGCGGTGAAAATTTGGAAAAATAGCACCATGCTAATTAGAATGCCGACAAGGATTAATGTCTCTTTGGGGGGAATAATGTTTTTTAGGGCTGAATTGTTTGCATTCATAGGCCTATCCTAAAGCTTAATCTGTTTAATAGAACGATTTTTAATACTTGATAAACTCACAGCAATTAACAGCAAAAAGCCCTGAATCAGATTTATGAAGTAATACACAATGCCGATTTGGGTTAAAAAATTTATGATCAAACTAAGAAACAAGGCACTAATCAATGTGCCCAGTGGATTCACTCTTCCCGGTTCGAACATGGTGGTACCAAGAAAACAAGCGGCCAGAGAAGGAACAAAGAGTGCTCCGCCGGAATCGATAACTCCCCCCGAACTTCGCAAGGGTTCGATTACTCCGGCAATGCCAAAACAAAGAGATGCGAATATAAAGGCCATCCATTTTATGCGCATCGTTTTTATTCCAACCTCTTTGGCGGCTTCAATATTCTCACCAATCACTTTAAGTTTAAACCCGGCATTGATGTAAACGATAATTATAAAATATACTATAAATGTTATTATTAAAATGACGGCCGGAAAAGGAACACTTAATATTTGCATGGTGGCAATTCCAAGAACTTCTTGATTGTCAATCCACACCGCGCGGCCATTAGTCAAGCCACGCTGCAGCCCCATCATAATGAACATCATACTCAGCGTCGTCAAAAGTGAAGAATATTTCCATTTGCTGACAAATAAACCATTAAGGATACCGAAGATAAGAGATATACCGATTACAACCAGAGCTGCGGTTAATCCGCTCACCGAATCCAATAGCAAAACAAATACGGTCCCCAGCAGTCCCAGAGACCCCACATAAGATAAATCTATTTCACCGCACATCATGGTAATTGATAGCCCAATGGATACAAGGCACAGTACAGTTGCCTGAGTCGCAATGTTCATTAAATTTGACCAACTTAACAAAGGTAAATCGAAAAATAGCAACTGCATAAGAATAATAAACAATAACAGGACGCCAACAGTTCCGAATCTTGCCAGGAAATCACCCGCTCTGGACTTCATGATGAACTCCTCCTCCCATCATGTTCATTAAAACTTCTTCTCTAGTTGTGTTTTCGGGAATTAATTCCGAAACAATTGTGCCCCGATGCATAATTAATAGTCGATCACAAAGGCCCATCGCTTCCTGGATATCACTTGTGGCAAGTATGATAGCTGCTCCGGCTTCGGTTAAATCACCGATAAATTCATAAATCTCAAATTTTGCACCAATGTCTATTCCGGCAGTCACTTCATCAAGCAAAAAAACCTTCTGTTCACCTGCAAGCCATTTGCCAAGAACTACTTTTTGCTGGTTACCACCACTGAGCGATTTTACGCTGGTATTAGAATCTGGTGTTTTAATCTGTAAACGATTAATCAGCTCTAATGCTTTTTCTTGTTCTTTTTTTCTTTTTATAAACCCCATTTTGGAGAAGGAACTGAGATTTACCAGGGTAAGATTTTCACGAACAGCAAAATCCATAACCAAGCCTTCATCTGACCTATTTTCGGGTACATATGCAATCCCTGCTTTAAGAGCATCTGCCGGCTTTTGGATAAATTTATTCTCTGATCCAATTAGTATCTCACCTCTATCTGGATGTTCAGCACCAAATAGTAATTGTAGAACCTCGCTTTTTCCCGCACCAACTGCACCAACCAGTCCGACCAATTCTCCCGCCTTTACCGCGAAAGATAAATTTTTAACAGCAGCTCCATAAGTTAAATTTATAACCTCAACAACTGTTTTGCCTTTGTCAGCTTTGCGTTTTGGTACTAACTGTTCAACTTTTCTCCCGATCATCTGGTGAACCAGCTCCTCCTGAGATATCTCAGAGATGCCGGCAGTCAGGACCTTCATACCATCTCGAAGTACAGTTACACGATCGCATACGCGGTAGATCTCTTCGAGTCGGTGTGAAATGTATATTATTGTCACTTTTTTTTGTTTTAAAATTTCTAAAAGCGTAAATAGCTTCTCAGTCTCTTCTATGCCCAGCCTGGCAGTTGGCTCATCTAAAATAAGAACTTGCGGTTCTTGAACAAGAGCCCTTGCAAGAATCACCAGCTGGCTTTGGGCGGCACTTAGTTTTCCTGCGGAGTGTTCAATGCTCAAAGAGTTGCTTACTAATTTCAAGGCCTTTTTGGCTTTTGGATATCCTGCTTTCCAATTTAGCAACCCTAAATTTTTAGTCGGAGGATTTCCGAGTAGAATATTTTGACCAATATTTAGACTGCCAATAATATTAAGGTCCTGGTGGACAGTCAAAATTCCTTTGCTCTGAATCTCCCATGGTGATAGATCGTTGATAAGCTCTCCTCTAAATGAGATTGAGCCATTGTTTTCCTTCATTTCCCGGCCAAGAATTTTCATCAGAGTTGATTTGCCGGCACCATTTTCACCCACAATTCCATGGACTTCTCCTTCGTAAATTTGCAAATCCACCCCACGCAGCGCATTTACACCACCAAAACGTTTTACAATTTGCTTCATATCCAAAATACAGGA
>JAUXFE010000065.1 GCA_030620215.1 Candidatus Peregrinibacteria bacterium | reverse complement strand
TATCTAACACAACCGGTACAACAACAACGAGTTCAACAATATATGATGACCAGACAATTTATGTAGATTTTTCATGCGCAAATACTGGAGAAGCGGATGCAGGTGCTTTTAAATACGGATTATATATTGACGGGGCGTTAAGCAAATATGTATCAATATGAATTCTGAAAATCAAGAATACTATTTTAAAAAATTAAAAACTTTTTAATTCCGCGCTACGTTTATTACAGTGGCCATTAATAGCATTAAAAAAGATTAGGTGAAGATTAAATGCCAACCCCAATAAATAAAATAATCCACTACAAAAATGCAGATAACACATACCTGCACAATATATTTGATCTCAAAGAAGAATATATGTTGCCGTATGCTGCTAACGAGTACCAAGAATTAGCGCCAAAGGGCGGTTTAAAGCATTCTCTAAAATCCCGCGGTTTTTGTGATCAACCTTTATTCAATAATGCGGGTTTTTGTAACATTATGGAAAGCCTCGGTAAAAATGGGGCGCTTTACATAGAACTTCAGCCAGGCAAGATGCTATCCGAAATCTATGTAGAGCCAGATAGCCTAATGGTGGATTTGCTGATTACAAAGGATGGTGGGTTGTTATATCAATTTTATAACGCTTCAGATCAAGAGGTCGTGTCCATAAAGATTAAAATTGATGATGATCGGGATGGGATTTATTCTAAGATCAAAGCTCATAGTGATGATCTGGAGTATCGGCAGTTCTTTTTGAAGAAAGCCTTAAAGAAGCCTGGTGTTAATAGAATATCAAAACCTAAAATAGAATACCCGGAATGGCTAACAGCTGAGCAGGTAGCAGAGTTATTAAGTATTAAATTAAAGACAGTCCAGAATAAAACATCCAAGGGTGAGTTGATATCACATGAGCTTGGCGGTGGAACAAAAAGATATAAGAAGTCAGAGCTCAACTTATAAATTGTTCCACTTTTGTTCCACTTTTCTTGGGATATTATGGGAATTAGTGGGAATTTACGGGAAACATAAAAGCACTATACGCCCTTTAATAAAGCTTAAAATGGCACTATTAAAGCATTATACGATTTTTATCATTCGAATCCCCCCATCTCCGCACAAAATCCTACAGTCCTTTATCTAAAGACTTTTTTAGTACCTTGCAAATAATTGTGCCAAATTATTTGCTATTAAATATCCTCTCTAGAAGGTGTTTTTATAGTCGAGCGGTTTCAAGTCCCATGTGTTAACGAGTCACGATCCACATCCACTCATGACTTTTGTTTCACACAAAGAAAAAGCCGCCGATTCTCACCGCCGGTCTTCTGTTTTTATTTTTTTATTTCGTGATTTTATTGTTTCTTGGGATTTGCCTCTTGTTTCTTAAACTTGAATGCTCCGGTCAGCCACCAGATCGGGATGAGAACTCCTACTAGAGCTGGTAGACGTTTCAACAATTCAACATTCAAGGTATCAATTTAAACGTGATACACATCACACATACTTTCATTCGTCAAAATTCGATCAAAATATTCCGTATATTTCATATAAGAATAGGAGCGGCGGGATGAAAAATGAAATAATATTATATCGAACAGATGAGCTTCCCTCACGTATTGAAGTGAAAATTAAAGATGAAACCGTATGGTTGAATAAAGAACAAATGAGTCTGTTGTTTGGGCGTGAAAGAACAGTGATCGGCAGACATATCAGTAACATATTCAAAGAAGGAGAATTGCAAAAAGAAGTGGTATGTGCAAATTTTGCACATACCACTCAACACGGCGCCATGAAAGGAGAAACACAAACTCTGAATGTCGAATATTATAATCTTGATGTCATCATTTCAGTTGGATACAGGGTAAAATCCAGGCAAGGCACACAGTTTAGAATCTGGGCGAATAAGGTGCTTAAAGATTATTTGCTTAAAGGATATTCCTTAAACAACAGAATGAATCGCATTGAAGACAACATGCAAGTCATATCTGAAAAAGTAAACAGAATAGATTTACAGGTTAATACCACTTTGTTACCTCGGCAGGGCATATTTTTCAATGGACAAATTTTCGATGCTCATACTTTCGTCTCCGATTTGATAAGGAAAGCTGAGCGTTCGTTGATCCTGATCGACAATTATATTGACGACACCGTCTTAACTCATTTTATCAAGCGGAGAAATAATGTCGAATTTACCATTTATACCAGACATATTTCCAAACAACTAAAGCTGGATATTGAAAAACATAATTTGCAATACAAGCCCGTAAGAATTCAGAAATTTGATAAGGCGCATGACCGTTTCCTGATCATTGACCAAACAGAGGTCTATCATTTCGGGGCCAGCTTAAAAGATCTCGGAAAAAAATGGTTTGCTTTCTCAAAACTGCATATCGATCCAATTCATATTCTAAAAGAAATCTAAGTGATTTACGACTTGCATTTTACGTTTCACGTCTTACGTTTCACGGAATAAAAAAACCGCCAGATATTACTCTAACGGCTTCTTGTATCTCTACTACGCCCCGAAGTATCGGAGCTACGTAGAGTAAACTTGGATTTTGGTTATTGGATATTGAATCTTGTTTCTTGTTTAATCCAGCTGTTTTTTAAATTTGATGTATCCGATCACTCGCCAGAAAATAAATAATAAAACAGTATACGCCAAAATAACGCCCAGAGCTACCCAGTATCCTTTCAGCAGATTTTCCGGGAAGAACATAGTGGGAATATTCATCATTACCAGCATCGGGAAAGCGAATCCTATCGTAATGGCAGAACCATAAATAGAATCTTCCGCGATAGCGGTTTTAAAATGGGGATCCATTATACGAATAAGGGTTAATGATGAATTAATGGTGCCGGTCATTTCAGCAAATACAGCAACAAAACGTTCAAAGGGATAATCATCATAAATGCGGTAGGATGCCCAGTACAACCAGAAGACAGTTCCCAGCCCGCCCAATGCTGCCATCAGTGTAATGGAAAGCCAGTATTTTACAAGAACCGGAATAGAGATAGCGGCGATAGCGGCAACAACGAGATAATCAATAGCGACTCCATTGGCACGACTCATCAGTCCTTCATCAATGATATGACTTTTGCCGATTTTATCAAGAAACCATCTGGTCAATAGTGAAAGTAAGATACCAATGATAAAATGAAAGGACCAAAGTGTATTGGCGAGATCGCCGGGTAGCCATCCGGCCAAGAGTCTTGTTAAGCCATAGGTCGCAAGATAGACCAACCCGATCAGGGCTAATTGAAATGACATAGAATCAATGGCTTCCTGTGCCATGGTCAGTTTTCCTGCGCTGACCTTTTCATGATGTTCCAAATGAATGATTCCGGTGCGAACATCGTGGGAAATCTCATCCAAACTTTTAATGGTTTTCATTTTACCCCGACGAATACCCAAACGGATCAAAGCGATGCCTCCGAAAAAGGCAAAGAGATAGCCGATCGCGGCAAAAGTAAGCCCGACTTGTCCACCGCCCACAAAACCGTATTGTTCCCAGCCGTGGCCGATAGCATACGCAAGTCCGGGACCCATTCCAAAACCCATAGTCACCAAGACACCGATACCGGGAAAAAGGTCCGGACAAATAGTATAAATGAGCGCGAAAGCGATCAGCAGACCAATAGTTGCCTGTATAACATAACTCATAATAGATGCCATAGCCTTGCTGAGCGGACCCTTGCCGGATTTTTTCTTTTCCTTGCGCAAGCCCATGGAGATAAAGGTAATAGCAAGCAAGTGATAGACATAGATACCAAGCCGTGCACTGTCTAACGGAATCACGGCAAAACCGGGCAATCCGACAGCCCGCCAGAGAGCACCCAGGATCTGTGGTCCCAGGATCAAGGCGGCAAATCCGGCAAGAATATTATTTGGGATGAGAAATTTCCGAAAAAACGGGACATAACGTCGGAGCAAAGTTCCAACGACAAGAAAGAGACTCAAATAAGCAAAATCGAGTACAACTTCTTTTAAATCGAGTGCAAAATTCCAAGGGGTCATAGTTTCCTCCTGTGTTTTATGACCGTAATTAATTCTGTGCTGAACAATATAGAATGAATTTTGGGTTAATAAAAGAGCTTTTCGGTTATGAAAATTAAGTTCGGAGTTCGGAGTGAAGGGGTTCGGAGTTCGGGGTATTAGAGTGGAGTATGAGGGTTAGCGGGGTTTCCATTTATCTGCAGTAAGTCGCATGTTAACCAACATTCCAATGACCTCATCGTAAGTGTGATAAAGCCTGTTTCTAACATTTTGATTGATATATCCGCAATCAAAAGAGTAATCTATCCAATTTTGAGTTTCAGTTGCTTCTGCTTCACATTCATTTATTTTTGATATGAATGATTTAGGATAGATTTTACGTCTAAATGCTTCAGCTATATTTGCAGATACCGATCTGGAAGATTTCCTTATCTGGCTTGTTAGTGAATACATTTCACTTTGTGGAAAATCTTTTGATAATTCAAATATTTCCATAGCCGCATCATATGATTTCTTATACACTCTTAATTCTTTATAGCTTTTTGCGATACTCATAACTCGTTCTCCCCTTTAAAAAAATAATTAAATTTTATAATATTGGCACCCTAAAATTTCTCTCTGTGATGG
>JAUXFE010000102.1 GCA_030620215.1 Candidatus Peregrinibacteria bacterium | reverse complement strand
GTTTAAACCAAGTAAGTCAGATAGGGAATTAATAGTAGTTAGATTAAAATTTTTTGCAACATCAGACACGCCTGAGTACATTGTAATTGTAGGCACTTTAAAAAAAAATTTTAATAATTAAGGTGCTCCAAGCTACGTACATTCACCCCTACTCCTCTGCACTTCGCCCAAAACGAGAGAAAAAAGGAGAAGAAATTTGAAAATTTTATAAAACAAGTTTTCCTGACGGAAAACAAAAGAAAAGGAATACAACAGCTAACTAACAGATACTAACCGTTTTGTAAACCACCGCATCCCTAAACCCCCGATTCCTCAAAAAATTAATCAGTTTCATCTTACGTTTACGAGGATCGGCTTCATTTAACGTCCTTTCTTTCCCCTCAAGGGCCTTTTTCGCACTTTCTTCCTCGCTCCAATCTTCATTCTCAAGCATCTGGTCTACAAGGTCTTTATTCAGCCCCCTTTTTCTCGTCTCCACCATGATCTTAATCCGTCCGATCGGTTTTTGGATTAAATGGTGCACAAATTGCTCTGTAAATTGTCTGTCGTTTAAAAGTTGCACGTTCTCCATCTCTTCAATCACTTTTAAAATCATTCCCTCATCATCCGGAAACTTCTGAACAAGCTTCTGCCTCATTTCTGACGTACTATGCGGACGGATTTCAATCCGCCTGAGTGCGGATTTCCAAATTTGGTCGTGGATTGATTTCATAGTTTCACTATAGCAAAATAAAATCCCAAATTACAAATTACAAATAAAACCATAAAAAAGTCTGTCATGCCGAGCGAACGCAGAGAGTCGAGGTATCTAGACTTTTTTATGGTTTCTAAGAGGCTGTAGATACCTCGACTCCGTAAACTCCGCTCGGTATGACAGCCTGGGTATGCTCGGTCGGTATGACATTTACGAGTTTTAGTAACTAGACATTGTTTCGTCGCGGAGCCTGCACTGAGTATGCCCGAAGTGTTGTTTCGTCGCTTCGTTATGGTAAAATAACCTCGTGAAAAAAGGTCTAAAACAAACCAGCGTTAAAATCAAACCATTAAAAGGAAAGTTTTTCGATATCAAACCGCCAAAGGGCGGAGCAAAGCCACCAAAAAGCCGTTCATGGAAGAATTTTATGTCGTTTTTCTGGATGGCTTTTATTATTTTTGTTGTTTTAAATCTTTCAAATATTTATTTGAGAGGCAAAGAGCTGGTAACAGAGAGTCAAAAATATGCATTAACCGGATATGAATATTTAAATAATGGAATTCAGTCACTTAAAGATAAAGATATAAAAAGTGCTGATGTTTGGTTTCAAAAAGCCGAAGAGTCCTTTGTGGAATTAAAAGAAAACACAGGCCATATTATTTATCAGACAAATGATTTAATAGATGAGAGTTTATATCTGGATGTTGCCAAAAAGTTGGTCGATAGCGCTATTTCAGTTGCGGAGTTAGGTCAGAAAGCCATTGATTTAACGGAAAATACGTCTCAGATACCCCAAATGTTTATAGAGGGTAGTTTAGAAGAAGGAGGGAAAATTACGGATATCATTAAAGAGCAAAAAATAGAATTTGATGAATTATACGATGATGTCTTGGTCCTCCAACAGAATTTCACAACGTTAAATAGTTCGCTTTTGCCCGAAGATATGCAGGAAAAGATCACGGAGGGGCAGGAGTTAATCGGCAAGCTCATAGCTCCTTTAATGGAGTTCAATTCCGCTTTTGATACCGCATTGTTGATGCTTGGTGATAAGCTTCCTCATCGATATCTCATCCTTTTCCAAAATAACCACGAGCTTCGTGCTACGGGGGGATTTTTGGGCAGTTACATGATTATTGATATAAATGACGGCGAGATAACAAAAATGGAATCCAAAGATGTTTATGAAACCGATGGCCAGTTAATCGATATCATCGACCCGCCTCCGGGTATTGATCAGGTGTCGGAAAGATGGTTTATGCGTGATGCAAATTATAGCCCGGATTTCCCAACATCCGCGAAGCAGATCATGTGGTTTCTGGAACACAGTCAGGGTCCATCTGTAGATACAGTCATCGCAATAGATCAGACCCTTGTAGAAAATATTCTTGAAATCACAGGCCCTATTCGCCTCGAACATTTCCCGTTCCAGATAAAGGCGGATAATTTCAATCAGATCATTTCGTTCTATATAGAATCCAAAATGAGCGAAACGGCAACACCAAAGCAATTACTTTTTGATTTCATTCCTGTTTTTAAGGATAAATTTTTGAATGTTGAGCGATTTGCAGGGCTTATCGATATTCTTTTGGATATGCGGGAATCTCGCCATATTCAGGCTTATTCCAAAGATAAAAAGGTACAGGAATTAATCAAACGTCTGGATATCTCAGGAGCTATGCCGGATATTGATTCAAAAACGGATTTTCTTGCGATTGTAACCACATCTATCGGCGGGAACAAAAGCGATCAATATATTGAAACCGAAATAAATCATCAGACAGAAGTAACCAATTCCGGTTTGATTTTTGATTATCTGCAAATAACAAAAGAACACACATGGAGTGAGAAAGATTTTGAAGGATGGCAAGAACTGGTCGATCGTTATGGTACAGGCAAAGCCGATATTGAAACACTGCGATTTATACAGGGGGAAGGGGAGAATGCAGACTACATGCGCATTTACGTCCCCAAAGGTAGCAAACTGCTTAAGATGGAAGGAATAGATCCAAAAGACATCCAGACGAGTGAAGATTTAGGATATACGGTATTTGAGTTTGTTTTTGGTCCAGTGGAGTCCGGACTCAGCCACACTATAAGATTGCAATATCAATTGCCTTTTATACTCACTGCATACCCATCAGACACTTATAAATTCACAGCTCGCAAGCAGGCCGGCACCGAGAATCAGACATTGATAAAAGGCCTTAAAACTCCGCAAAACTTAACAGTTACTGAAAACCATCCGCCAAGCCAAAAAGC
>JAUXFE010000067.1 GCA_030620215.1 Candidatus Peregrinibacteria bacterium | reverse complement strand
TAGATCTGTTCAGGAAATGTTGGGACATTCGAGCATTACCACGACTCAGATTTACACGCATATTACGAATAAGAAGCTGAAGGAGATTCATAAGAAGTTTCATAAATAAATTTAGCTTATTGGCTAGTTAGGTTTTTAGCTTTTTAGGCTACATATCGACCTAAGAACCTAATAAGCTAATAAGCTACAACCTATCCAATGCCTCATTCACTTCTTTCTGTAAATCTTCCGACCATTTGACTTTAATCGGGACAGGGAGGACTTTTTCACCTATCACAATTTCAATTTGATCGTCACCGGGGTGTTTATCCAGAATTTCTTTCAGGATTATAAAAAATGATTTGTCGACTTCTCGATTCAGGACTATTTGATGAGCTTTTTTATCTTCAAAAAGTGAATCACTGGCAAGTTCTGTAACCTCCTCTCCTTTTACATCCAACACTTCTTCGGCTTCAGCAATCTCCTCTTCTTCCAAATCCTGACGAGAGGCGCGTATAACCTTTTCGCCTTCCGTATACAGTTTTTCCTTCTTTGCTTTATCTATTAAATCTTCCAAAGTCATCGCTTCTACTTTATTTATCACAATCTGCATGTCACCCATTCGTTTATCCAACATGCCATCGATTAAAATTATTTGATCTTCTTCCACAGAGGCGACTTGCGAATAAGATTTAGGGAAAGCAATTGCTTCCGCTTTGCCAAAAGCGTCTTCGATCTGAAGGATCGCCATCATATCGCCTTTTTTTGTTGTTATTTTACGAAGAGTTGTAACTATGCCTCCGACTTTAATAGACTGTTTGACTGCTTTTTTTTCTAATTGATCGAGGGGAATTGTTTTCTTCTGAAAATACTTTTGTAAACCGTCTAGCGGGTGTCCGGAAACATATAAACCGAGATATTCCTTCTCCCATTGTAATCGTTCACTATCTGTCGCCGGCTCAACATCTTCTAATTCTAATTTATCTACTGGAGCATCCTCGGCCATGTTATCGAATAATCCTGCCTGATCAGTCTGATAACCGGAATCTACATTTTTGGCAAAATCTGAAATCGATTCATAACTTAAACCGATTTGTTTTCTTTCTCCCATAGAATCCATCGCGCCTCCAAATGCCAAAGCTCCGAGGGTTTTTTTGTTGATAAGTTTAGATGGTACGCGACGAGCGAAATCTTCAAGTGATTTGAATGGGCCGTCTTTTTCACGAGTTTCAATAATCATATCCACAGAACCTTTACCGAGACCTTTTATCGCGGACAAACCGAAGCGAATTCTGCCGTCATCAGCATATGTGAATTTGGATAAGGATTCGTTAACGTCAGGCGGGAGGACTTGGATGCCCATTTGCTCACATTCGCCTATTTCAATAACTATACGATCGGTATTTCCGTAATCTGCGGACATAAGGGCGGACATGAATTCTGTAGGATAATGAGCCTTAAGATAAGCTGTTTCATAGGCGATCATGGCATAGCACGCGGCATGACTTTTATTAAATCCATAGCCTGCGAATGGTTCTATAACTTTTTCAAAAATCGTGATTGCAAGACTTTTTGAGTGACCTTTTTTTATCGCTCCATCAATAAATTTTTCTCTTTGCGATTCCAATTCTTTAATAATTTTTTTACCTATTGCGCGACGTAAGATATCGGCTTCGCCTAAGGAGAAGCCCGCGAATGCCTGAGCAATCTGGAGTATCTGTTCCTGATAAATAGCGATACCATAAGTGTTTTTGAGAATTGGTTCTAAACTTGAATGTTGATATCTTGCTTTTTTTCTACCGTGTTTGCCCGCAATATAATCAGGTATCCATTCCATGGGACCAGGACGGTATAACGAGACCATGGCGATGATATCTTCAAATTCGGTTGGACGGAGTTCTTTTAAATATCGTTTCATTCCAGCTGATTCCAGCTGAAAGACACCTGTTGTTTCCCCTCTCGCCATAAGCGCATAAGCTTTTTTGTCATCAATTGGAATTTGTTTGAGATTGATTTTTTTGCCTTTAGTTCTGTCGATGATCTTCAAGGCTGTTTGGAGGATGGTGAGGTTTTTTAGGCCTAAGAAATCCATTTTAAGCAGACCCAATGCCTCTAATGGTTTGGCGGAATATTGTGTGATTATGCCTTTATCATCTTTTGGAGGATGCTGGAGAGCGGTATATTTTACGAGTGGTTCATCCGCGATAACCACAGCGCAGGCGTGAACGGATATATGACGGACTGTGCCCTCTAATTTCAACGCATTCTCCATAACTTGCTGATATATATCTTCTTTGACCGCATTTCTAAGTTCCGGGGATTGTTGTAATGCTTCTTCAAGTGTTGTTCCGGGCTTTTCCGGAATAAGTTTCGCGAATTCATTCATTTGGACGAATGGGACTCCGAGAGTTCGGCCAACATCTTTTACCGCCGCTCTGGCAGCTAAAGTTCCGAATGTACAGATTTGGGCAACACGATCACGGCCGTATTTTTCCGCTACGTACTCAATAACCTCATCACGACGGTTATCTGCAAAGTCGAGGTCTATATCAGGCATGGAGATACGAGCTGGATTTAAAAATCTCTCAAAGAGTAATCTGTATTTAATCGGATCAATTTCCGTAACATCAAGACAATAAGAAACAAGTGCACCTGCCGCAGATCCGCGACCTGGACCTACTATAATTTGGTTATCTTTAGCCCATTTTACAAAATCCCATACAATCAAAAAATATCCAACAAATCCCATATCGGTAATTATTTTCAATTCGTATTCAAGACGGTCTACTAGTTTTTTAACTTCTTCAGACTTGGGTTTTTTTATATCTTTTTCATCCAGTTTGTACTTTTCAATTAATCCTTTATAACAAAGTTCACGTAAATACTCTGCGGGATCTTTGCCTTCCCGTAACGGAAAAGCCGGTATGCGATTTGTTTCAAAATCAAATTCAACATTACAGCGTTCTGCTAGTTTGACGGTATTTTCAATAGCTTCGGGAACATCTTTAAATTCTTCGACAAACACTTCCGGATCTTTCATTGAATAATCCGCATTCATCATGCTCATGCGATTTGTATCCTGTAAATTCTTTCCGCTCTGAATGCAGATCATTATATCCTGCGCTACATTATCTTCCGGGTTTATGTAGTGAATATCGCCTGTTGCGACTAGCGGAATACCTTCTTTTTTAGATATATCGATCAGTCTTTGATTAACTGTTTGTTGTTCTGGAATTTCAGGATGATGTTGAATTTCTAAATAAAAATTATCTTTGCCAAAAGTGGACTGAAAGTTATTAATTATTTCTTTTACCTTTCCTTCATCCGCATTTAAAATTGCCCGTGGAATGTCGCCAAGTAAACAACCGGACAATGCTATGATTCCCTTGCCGTGTTTTTTCATCAAATCCCAATCCACACGTGGCTTGTAATAAAAACCCTCCAGGTGGGCGGTTGTGGCCATTTTTAGGAGGTTCTCATAACCCTCATTGTTCATCGCCAAAAGAGTGGCATGAGTGCGTTTATTATCGATTTGGTGGCGCTTGTCGGATAGTTTGTTGAATGCAATATAAACCTCCATGCCGATAATCGGTTTGATGTCGTGTTTTTTGCAGGCTTTATAAAATTCTATCGCACCGTGCATAACACCATGATCGGTAATAGCGATGGCGGGACAACCTTGTTCTTTAGCCTTTTTTACATATTCCTCAGGCCTGCTAAGCCCATCCAGAAGTGAATAGAATGTATGGAGATGTAGGTGTACGAATGGGGTTTTGGACATATATTTCTTATATTTTGTGCGTGTTTTAGAATAGCATATATTTAACATTCCCCTAAGGGGAGACTTAGTCTTAACATTTATCATTTATCCATTCTCCGTAGTGTAGCTAAATCCTTCAATGCACCACGTGAGAATAAAACGTTTACAAAACTTACTACGAAGGATGAATCATTTTCCAATTGCGTTTGCGAAGAGCGTATCGTCTAACGTCTGACGTATTACGTTTTACCGGACGATAGACACAAACGATACCGATAATATTTGATATTTAAGATTTTTTATGGTATAATATATGGATAAAATAAATTTTTTTATGACAGAACCAGCAATAGATCTATCCACCGCAGAAACCCAAGAGGCACAACCCCAAGAACCTCCAAAAGAGGCGGATGTTATTGATATAGAAAAAAGACGACAACAGCAAGCTCAGGATGAAACTGAGGAAGCCAGTGCCAAGAAAAAAGATCGGACACAAGCTGATGCAATTCAAAAAAAACTGCAAGAAACAGAGTTATTTCCGCAGGCCGCTAAAGATAAATATGCGACAGAATATTTGGATTATAATCAGGAACGCCTGTCACAAACTCTTGAAAATCTGATTAAAGAATACAAAGTATGCAAAAAACCCGAAGATCGATGGGAAGTATCTGCAGGCTTTGAAACAACAGTTGAATATTGTATTAATAAGGGTAAATCAACTGCGGAAAAGGTGATGTTAAGTATTATTCATGGAATTGATGAAGGCGTTATCCCCAAAAGCCATATACAGTATTATCAAAAATACGCCGATATATTCCCTCCGTTAAATTATGTTT
>JAUXFE010000081.1 GCA_030620215.1 Candidatus Peregrinibacteria bacterium | reverse complement strand
ATAAATACAAAAGGCAAAGTGATGATTTTGAGTATCGGCTTAACAAATCCATTTAAAATACCGAAAATCAAAGCGGCGATAAGGTAGCCTTTCCATCCGCCTGTAATTAAAAAACCGCCGTCAAGAATCTGCACGACGATATAAAGTGCGGTGGCATTGGCGAGGATGTGGAGTAGGAATTTTTTAATCATATATTTTTTGTTAACTATCAGTTTATCAGCTATCAGCTGATCAGCTGCTGATTTGCAGATAAGCTGATAGCTGATAGTACAAGTGCATTTTACCAACCCCAAACAAATTTCGAAAGGTCATCTCTTTATCTTTATTGTCACTCCGTCATATTCACCAAATTCATCAGGTTCTTTGATATCTTTTTCGATTGAAGCAGCCAGGGTTTCGGATGAAATGTAATCGCCGAATTTTTCTATCAAGCCGGCTTCCGCGCCGATTATTGCGATTTTTATTCTGTCATCGACTTTATAGTCGGCTGATTTTCGCATTTCCTGAATCTGACGAACAAGATCACGGGCTTGTCCTTCAAGTTCCAGTTCGGGAGTGATTTTGGTATCGAGAGCGACCAATATTCCTGCTTCCGTTTCAACGTCAGTTCCCTCCTTTCCAACGTAGGCGATTTCCATCTCATCCGGAGTAAGTTCGAATTCGAGGATTTTTATACTGCCGTTATCCAGTTTTTCAAACTTGCCTTCTTTGGCTTCCATAATGATTTTCTGGACGTCTTTACCATATTTTGGTCCGAGAAGTTTTGCATTTGGTTTGGCTATGACTTCCGCTAAATCTTTAGGATTGTCTATCAGCTCCACGTCTTTTACATTTAATTCCTCTTTGATTATTTCAATCTGATCATCCAATACTTTTTTATCGTATTGATCGCCGAGTGCAACCTGAACTTTGGTGAGAGGCTGGCGGACTTTTATCTTTTGTTTGGCGCGGGAAGCTAGTCCGAGGGATACAATTGTTTTGACTACGAACATTTCCTCCATCAGTTTCGGATCGCGGGCTTCTTTATCGGGGACAGGATATCGGGTCAGATGGACTGATTCTTCACCGGTCAGATTTCTGTAAATCTCTTCACTGACGAAAGGCATAAAAGGTGCGACGACTTGGCAGAGTTTTGTAAGAACGATATAGAGCGTCTGATAAGCCATTTTTTTATCCTCATCATCTTCAGATTTCCAGAAACGTCGTCTGCTTCTTCGGATGTACCAATTTGTCAGGCTATCCACAAATGAGTAGATGGCGTTGCTTGCTTTTTGAAGGTCATATTTTTCCATCCATTTAATTTCGGTTTCAATAAGTTCGTTTAAAAGGGCGATGATCCAGCGGTCTAATTTATTCGTTGAATCAAGAGCCTTTTTGCCCATAGCAGTTTCTATTGGTAATCCGAAGTCCGGACTCCATTTATCTATATTCGCATAAGTTACAAAGAAGCTGTAAGAGTTCCATATCGGTAGGATGAAATTCCGTACAACGTCCGATACACCCTTTTCACTAAATCTCATATTATCCGCTTTAACAACGGGGGAGTTCATCATATAAAAGCGCATAGCGTCTGCTCCGTATGAATCCATAACAGCACTAGGGTCTGGGTAGTTCTGAAGTTTTTTACTCATTTTCATGCCGTCTTCCGCAAGAACAATTCCATTTACAATAATATTTTTGAAAGCCGGTTTATCGAATAGAGAGTTTGATAGAACATGGAGTGTATAAAACCATCCGCGTGTTTGATCCAGACCCTCCGCAATGTACTCGGCTGGGAAGTTGTTCTCAAATTTCTCTTTATTCTCAAAAGGATAATGAAGCTGTGCGTACGGCATTGCACCTGATTCAAACCAGCAGTCGAGGACTTCCGTAATTCTTTTATAAGTTTTACCGTCTTTTTCAATTTCAATTTTATCAACAAAGTGTTTATGAAGGTCTTCCACTTTTTCACCTGATAATTCTTCAAGTTCTTTAATCGAACCGATTATGATCATATCCGATTCATCATCAACATTTCGCCAGATAGGCAGTGGTGCGCCCCAATATCTATTACGGGAAATCGCCCAGTCTCGCGCACCTTCAAGCCATTTTCCAAAACGGCCGTTCTTAATATGATCCGGAGTCCAGTTAATTTCCTGATTTGTTTTTAGTAACTTATCTTTCATTTCGCTCACTTTTACAAACCATGTAGAAATCGGCCTGTAAATCAATGGAGTGTCGCATCTCCAGCAGAATGGATAGCTGTGATTGATGGTTTCATGTCTTACTATCTTTTTTTCATCTTTCAGTTTTTTGATAATCAGGGGATTTGCTTCGTAAACATCCATTCCTTCGAATTCTTTTACCTCTTCGTTAAATTTACATTCAGGATCCAATGGATAAACAGCTTCAACATCCAAAGCTTTCAATGTCGCCATGTCATCTTCACCAAATGGAGCCATATGAACGAGACCTGTACCGTCTTCGATTGTAACGAAGTTACCTAATGTAACCGTGAATGCTTTTGGTTCGGGTTTGTCTTTGTAATAAGGCAGTAAAGGTATGTATTTCATTCCATCCATTTCTTTACCTAAAAATTCCTCTTCTACGGTGTATTCATCGGGATTTTTGTAGTAATTGGGAATTCGATCAAGAGCCATGATGTATTTCTCACCATTTGAATCTTTTATTCTCGCATATGTTATTTCTGGTCCGACCGCGAGCGCCAGATTACTTGGCAATGTCCATGGAGTAGTCGTCCATGCAAGCAGATAAACACCTGGGCTGTCCTTAAGTTCGAATTTAACTGTAAGCGCAGGATCCTGTTTATCCTGATATCCCTGATTTGTTTCGAAGTTGGAAAGGGGAGTGGCGCAACGAGGGCAATATGGGACGACTTTATGTCCTTCATAAATCCTATCCTTATCCCACAAACTCTTAAACACCCACCAGATGGATTCCATATATTCCGGATTCATCGTTTTATAATCGTTTTCCATATCAATCCATCTTCCCATGCGTTCCACAACCTTTTTCCATTCTTCGGTGTAACGGAGAACTACAGAACGGCAGGATTCGTTGAATTTATCAATTCCGTATTCCTCAATATCTGTTTTACTGCCTAGATTCAGCTCTTTTTCCACAATGTTTTCTACCGGTAAGCCGTGACAATCCCAGCCCCAGTTTCTTTCAATCCTATACCCCTGCATAGCCCAGTATCTGGGTACTACATCTTTTAATGCTCCTGCGAGCAGGTGGCCGTAGTGGGGGAGCCCTGTTGCAAACGGAGGACCATCGTAAAAAACATAATCTTTTGGATTTTTCTCACCTGCTGGGTGTTCGATGGATTTTTTAAACGTGTCATTTTCCTTCCAATACTGGATTATTGCTTTTTCCATTTTAGGGAAGGATTGTTTTGGATTGACGGGATTGAACATACTTTGTAAGTTTTAAGTTTTAAGTTGTGCATAGTGGAAAAACACACTAATTAAAACTAATTGAGTGCTTCGGATCTTATTTATAAATGTTGAATGTCGAACTTTGAATGTCGAACTTCGAATTAATTATTCGATGTTCAGTGTTCATTATTCGAGGTTCGTAATTTAATAGTAAGACAGGTACCACCGAGGCTTATACTTAATTTAATTTGTTAACGAAGTGATATCTCCGAGCCGTTCTACTTGTCCGTGGACTTTCTTCGGCCAGCTTGTCTTGTGATGCAAGACTAATAACGCTTTGGATTCAGTTTAAGATAACCGAGGAAAAAGCGCAATCTAATATATTTGTACTATCAGCAATCAGCTATATGCAAATCAGCAGCTGATCAACTGATAGCTGATAAGCTGATTGTTAAAAAGATTACTTTTTCACTTCCTTAATTTTCTTTGCCAAAACGGGTGAAATTTTAATTGCCTTTTTATTTACGGTTGGTTTATTGTCGTCAAATTCAACCCCGTATTGGAATCTGTCGTCAATAATATCTCCTTTTCTCCAATCTTCAACCCACTCATCT
>JAUXFE010000014.1 GCA_030620215.1 Candidatus Peregrinibacteria bacterium | reverse complement strand
TTTGAAGAATTTATTAATTAAACAAAAACAAATCATGAAAAAAATTCTTGCTTCTCTTGGCGCATTAACGTTATACGCTAATAATGCTTTTGCTCAAAGTGCTGGTTTTTGGGATAATCCTCAAACTGGTGCAGCTCCGTCTGCTACCGCTCAAGGTACTTTAGGGCAAAACATCACTACAATAATTAACTTCTTCCTAGGTTTGCTTGGGTTGATTGCAGTGGCTTTCTTGATTTACGCGGGTGTTTTGATGGTAACTGCCGGTGGCAACGAAGAACAAGTTGGTAAAGCTAAGAAGGTTATTACCTATGCTGTAATAGGTATCGTTATAATCCTTCTTGCATACACAACTGTTCAGTTTGTTACTACTGCACTAGGATAATTTTTGAATTAACATAAATTAATTCCTACCCCGATGTACATTGGGGTAGGTTTTTTGTGCCTACCTGCCGCCCGTACTCCGTAGTAGTAACTACTACGTAGGATGTAGCAGGCAGGTTTGGAAAAATTAAGCTGACGGATCTTCGGCTAAAGTAGTTTTAACAACTTCTTCCTTCTCTATTGCTTCGTCTTTAATAATGATAGCGGAAGGTGTGACTTCAATAATGCCATCAAATGAAAATATGCGCTGTTCATAATTAATTATCCCCAAGATAGATTTTTGAACGTGGATTTGGTGTAAATAAAAACTTCCCGTATCAAAAGTAATGTTATAAACTTTCCCATAATATTTACCGTCCTTATTTTGAACTCGGTTGCCTATAATATAAGTTTCTTTAGCCATAATATCGGAAATCCTGATGATATCGATTGGATTTGTAATAACCGAATCATTCTTTATATAAATATTCTTTTTCCACTCCACGATATCCTGAGACTGGATTACAGCATTAAACATCGGCACAGTTAAAGGCTTTACCCAAAATGCCTCGATTTTACCTGTATCCGGATTGATGACCACATCTTTAACCATGGCTAAAAGTGAGCCTTCATCGAAATGCATAATCGGGGTACCTATGATTGATTTGTATTCTTTTATCATAACGATTAATGATTTATGATTAACGTTGTACGATATACCCCTTGATAGCAATAAACGAACGGGCAAAGCCACGATAAGTAGTAATTACAATTTACGTAAATCTTTAATCATAAATCATAAATCGTATTCTGGAGCCACCCACCGGACTTGAACCGGTGACCTCTCCCTTACGAAGGGATTGCTCTACCAGCTGAGCTAGGGTGGCAAAATATTTGTGATTTCAGATTTCTCTTCGAGCCTGAGCATGTAACAATTTTCACTTACCTTTCGTATAGTTTTAATTATTACTACCTCAGAGCCGATGGCGGATTTCTGATTCAATGTAAGATTTTGCATTCTAGAATCTAGAATGAGAATCAGAATTCACAAATCTTAAATATTAATGGCAGGCATGGATGAGTTCAAACCCCGTGTTCATTATTTTAACTGAACATGATTTAATCATATATTTTTTTACTTGACAAATATTTATTTAGTGATACAATGCTAGAAAAGCTGTGAGCTAGTAATGGAACAATGATGCGTCTCGGCTTTCAATCACAGAAACCATCCACCCTATGGGTTTGGCTTTTACGCGGATGTGAATTTTTTGTAAGACATATTCCCTTAATTGAGCCAAATAACCATTGTAAAGCGGGCTCATTTGTGATATAATATATAGATAAATTTGAATTCCTATGCCTATTTTCAAAAAACCAAATTTAGACAATCAGAGTGATTTAAAAAAAGCCAATCCCCTGTTGGGTTTTAGGTTTGTTTATAAAAATAAGAAATCTGTAATTGAAACAAGTGTTGAATTAAGTCTTAAAAAATTAAAACAAGATAAAGAAATTTATGAATTGAGGCTGGAAACTGAAATGGATTTGGTGGAACGTGAGAATCTTAAACAAGAGATTGAAATAATTGATCAGGAAATCGAAGATCTGGAACCAATTAAACAATCCAAAACACCATCTAATGTTCTTTACGGTCTGGAAAGTAATGTTAAAGAAATTGAAGAACAAATTGAAGATGAAAAAGACATTGGAAAAAGACAGGTTCTGGAATCCGTAAGACTTTCTTGTCTAGATGCCCTTGTGGAACGCCAGAAACCGGTTAAAGATCAAATGGGGCTGGAAGATGCCATAGACCAAATTAATAATGATAACTACATATTAAAAGCTCTGGAAAAAGGGACTTTTGATTATTTGCATATCGAATATCTATTGAGTTCTGATCTAAAGCCATTTTTTGATATTAATTTTCAGAAGCAACTCGCAGAAGCTGAAGAGCAAATGATTATAAAAGATAACGTGCAGAACGCCCTAAGACCTCAGCGTGAGGACCTTTTGATAGAAGCGGATGAAGATTGGTTTAAATATAAAGATGATGCATCAAAAGAAAGCGATAATCTTAAGAACGAAAAACGCGATGTAGAACTTGAAATGGAACATTTGGATGTAAATCAAAAAAGAGCAAAGAAAATGCGTTTGGGATGGCTTAATAAATTTATCCCCCATGCTTTAAAGCAGACTGAAAAACGTTCCGATTGGGTGCATAAACAAGTACTGGAGAAAGAAAAAAAACAGGCTAAGGCCAGTTTGCTTAAAAATGTTCCACCGGAAGTTCTCAATAAACTAAAAAATCTTGTTTTAGAGGCACGTTCTATGCGTACTGAGAAGGTCTATGAATATATAAATGTAAAATTTGGAAAAGCAAAAAAACGATTTGAAAAAATCAAAAAAGCTAAAGTTTTCGGTAAATCGACTATCGAAGGCGAAGTATTAGAAATTGATGGTGAAACAATTGAACGAAGGGGTTTACAAACGGATTTTGATGAATTTGAGCTTATGCTCCAGTATTCAGCGGATCCAAGCAATACAGATATTTTAAAAAGGATCGAAAGGGATAAAAACATAAGCCTTGATGAATATAGAAAGAAATTTGAGGATCCTGCGATGTTGAAAAAGCTGGCTCAAAATCTGGATGAACTCGATAGGAGAACCTCAGTCAGCATTGAAGATATTCAGCAGATCAATAACAACAGGCCTGAAATTGAAAAAGAGATTTTGGAGGGTTTTAGTGATTTGAAAGCTCTTATTGATCAGATCAAACCCGATGAGCTAAAGCGCTTAAAAGAAGAGCTTGAGAAAAATGAACTCGCACGTATAGAAGCTGTGAAAAAAGGTGAAACAAAAGATGCTAAAACCAAATATGATGAAATTAAAGGAGGCTCACTTATTTATCAAAAGAGTCTTTCTGCCATTGAAGAACTGGAGAAGCCCGATAGTGAGTTAAGGCGAAAATTCGCAAAATATCAAGAAATCCTAAAAAATATAGAAGATCTTGAGCCGGAAGAAATTGCAGCTATCCAGCAGGAACTTGCGATATTGAGCCCTAAACTGGAATTGGTGAGAAATTTAAATGAAAATATTGAAAAGGCTTTAAGCCCTGAAAATGATGCTGTAAAAAAATCCAATCAAGCCATTATTGAGATTAAAGGAGCTCTTGATGCAGAGGAAATAAAACATATTTTAAATCGAAATATCGGAAGTGATCATATTGAGATCATAAGTCATTCTAAATTTAATAAAGAATGGAAAGAGCATACAGAAGGTTGTATGGTGTTTCGCAAAAAAGGTGGTGAATGGGAAATAATCATTGATGAAAGTGTGTTTAATGCCCCTTTAAAGGAAATTAAAAAACAGCTAGTTCATGAACTTCTTCATGTTCAGTTTGAAACAAGCGATGATATAAAAAATCTTTTTCATGAGCAAATGGTAGAAAAGAACAGTGAATGGCCAGAAATAAAAAAAGCATTTATCGATTGGATGAAATCTCTGAAGCCTCCAAGAAAACCGCCAGGCAAAGAAGGCTGGAAAGACGAGTATGTTTTGAGCGAACTTTATGCCATGCAAAATGAGATAGGCCATGTTCATAGAACTGGAGATGACCCTAAAAGCAGGCTTAATAATCTTCTTGCAGGTGTTGGAGTCTCAAAGATGATTAAAGATATAGATGGCAAAACCACCAAATTCATTGATGATAAAGAAAAAGTATATGGTTATGCCGGAGGACAAATCGATGAAATGACTGCTGCCCTGGGTGGAGAAGAAGGCGAAGCAAGTAGTGGAAGTTATGATGAATATAAAATAAAAATTGAATTTATCGATGAGAGGATCAAAGGTCTTAAGATAAATGAATTTCTTGGTTATGTTCCGGGGGCTAAAAAATTACTTGGAGCATTAAAAGATTTTAATAGTCATACAAAAACCTCAAATGAAAATTTTAAGAAAAATCCTGATGACAGTTCGCTTGGTGTAGGCATAGGCGGACGTATCAAAAGTGTAGAAGATGAATTGAAAAATATTGAAAAAGCAGTAAGTGAAGTCAGCTCAAAAGCACCTAATCTCGAGATTAATCCTTTGCGGGCATTGTGGAATAATACTGTTTTTTTATCTGCAAATGACATAGTTCAAACACTTATCGATCTTAAAGAATTTGTAGGAAGACGTCATGAACGTGAGAAAAAAGATCATGCTGCGCGTCTTGGTATGGCTATATTTCAGGGTACTGATCTGGGTCGTGAAGCATATGCCCGGCAACAAAAGGCGGAAATGGAAGAGGTGCAGGAATGGCAGAGCAGATATGAAAATCTGGATGCATGGGAACTTGAAAATGAACTTAAAGTTATTTCAAGAGATATTAGCCCTTCTGCTGATAGGCTTAAAGCAATTCTTAGGTTGCTCGCGCAAAAAGGCCGTATTGACTGGCGCAATAAATACCTATGGAAAGTGCTTAATAAGCTTCAAAGTGCTGTTCATTTAACGCCCGACGATACTGTTATTTTGCATGATCCTCCTTTAATGCGTCAAAAACTTCATTCTGCATTGGGTGAAATTTGGGATTATGATGAGTATCTGACTTTAGAACGGCAAAATGAAAGCAGTTATGACGGTGAGCTTAGAAAATGGCTTCCTTCTTATGATCGTATTCAGGATCTATTGAGTGATCGTCTGGATCAGTTGCTTCAAATGCATAGAGATGGCGAAAAGGTCGATCCAATGGAGTATGAGTCAATTATGGTTTATGCCATTGAAAAGGGTAAAGCTTTTGCAGAACAGGTAATGTTCCACTTAATGGCTGGTATGGCTGATGGCCTGCTTTCTCCGGATAGAGGTATGGCTCTTGATAAATATCTGAATAAATGGCCTGCTACACAGTGGATTTACAGTAAATCGCCACCACTTAGCCAAGCGGATTATAAAAGATATTGTCAGCAATACTTCAAAGAAGATTACAAGGCAGGAAAAATTCGAGATGGTCATGGAGCTGAGTTTATGAATTTTTACTGGGTGCATATGCAAAACGATATTATGACAATCCAGCGTGTACGTAAATCCGTATCGGAAAGAGAATGGGATCATGACTGGACACGTTCTATCGCTTGTCTTGGTGATGCCAATACCGCTAAACGATTCTTCTCCGGTAAATCCGGCCAGCAGGAAACCAAAGATACCGGTGTTGAAAATGCTTATGCGGGTGCTGTTCAGTGGCTTGAAGAAAACTCCAGAAAACCTGAAAAAATTGATTTTCGTAAGCATTTTGCCAGACATGCCGCATGGTGCGCCATGGCAGAGGGTATTATGGATCGTGTTGCTTATTATCGTGGAGATACCGATATTTCAACACGTGCGAATGAGAATATGGAAAGAGAGATTGCACGTGAACAAGGTACGACAAATCATGCCAATTGGACGCTTAAAGACAACCGCAGCAAGATAAGGGGTTTTCTTGATTATCTGGATCCACAACTTTTCCCTCTTCTAAGAGACAAAAAAGATCTTAGGGAAAATGAGGAAAAAGCAGAAGCCGGTTTACAGGTCAAAGAACTTTTGATGATGAAATATTCGTCACGTGCGGATGATTGGGAAGCTATTAAACATATTGATGATGTTTATGAAAGAATGGATCTTATTATAAAAACAATATTTGAATCCCTTAGCGATCGTCAATTAAAAGCGATACTTGCAGAAATGGTGCCAGCGGATTAATGGTATGAATACCGAAATTCGGATCTTGCTTATGTTATGACGAAAATTTACTAAATAAACTCAAAGTTCTAAATTCTAAACTCTAAGCAAACTCAAAGATTAAAACTTAAAGCTTAAAGCAATGTTATATTATTTAAAGTTTGAAATTTTGAGTTTTAAAGTTGATTAGAGTTTAGATATTAGAGTTTAGAGTTTTAAAAGCAATTCTTTATATTAAGCAGAAAAATAGCTTCGTGATTCACATATCAACTACTCTATCCAATATTTTCTTTACTTCATCTATATCTTCCACTCTTACTAAATCGGAACGGATTTTTGCCGCATTTGGAAATCCACGAATGTAGGTGGCAAAGTGTTTTCGTATATCGAGCATTCCTTTTTTCTCTCCGTGGACCTTAACGCTAAGCTTGCAGTGTTTGATCATCCACTTTTTCAGAGTTTCAAAGTCGGCTGGATGGTCAATAACCTCATTCGGTTTTGAAATACCAAGTGCGATGCAAACTTCCCCCATCAGCCATGGGTTGCCAAACGTTGCCCTGCCGACCATCACACCGTCCAGATTCTTTATTTTTTCTTTAGCGTCTTCTCCTGATTTTATATCACCATTGCCAGTGATCGGGATTCCCCTTTTTTCTTTGATTTTATAAATCGGTTCCCAATTTGCTTCGCCTAAAAATCCTTGTTTGGTTGTACGGCCATGTATGGTTATCATCTGCGCACCGGCATCTTCTAATCCTTTTGTAAATTCGTCTAAAGTGGAGTCATCTTCCCAGCCGAGTCTTGTTTTTACCGATACTGGCAGTTTGGTGTTTTTAGCACACGTCTCGACGATTTCGAATGCAAGTTCCGGTGTTTTGATTAGGGCTGAACCATGCATTGAGCCGACTACTTTTTTTGCAGGACATCCCATATTTATATCAATACCATCAAAACCTACCTCCTCTGCAATTTGCACAGCCTCCTTAAAATGCTCTATACGCTTTCCAAAAAGCTGGAGTATATTTGGACGTTCGATCTCATCAAATTCCAGCATTTTTAATGTTTTTTTCGATGCATATGCAAGCCCATCCGCGCTGATAAGCTCTGTAATACAGATTACAGATGGTGCGATATCCTTTACAAGCTGACGGAAAGACGAATCGGTATAGCCTGCCATGGGGGCTAATATTACGAATGGTTTCTGTGCTGTTTTCCAGTTAAATGACATGTCTTATTATTTAAATTCCAAATTCCAATTACCAAATTCCAAACAAATTACAATTTCTAATATTCAAACTCCAAACTAATTTGACTATTGTAATTTGATCATTGGATATTGTTTGGGATTTGGTTATTGAACATTGTTTGGAATTTGGTAATTGGAATTTGGAATTTCACCACTACGTGGTGTGTATCGGATCCACATCAATTCTCCAGTATTTCGGCGGTTTCCAGTGATCGAAGATGATATGAGGATCGTTGGCGCGGATTAAAACGTGATAGTAATATCTGTTTGCCATCTTAGGAATCATGGCCGGGGCGCTGACTATTTTAAAAGGAAGTTCATTTACTTTAAAAATATCTTCGACTGTTTCCTGTTCCACCTCTATATGCTTACGAAGTTTTTCAAGATCGGTGCCGACAACAGTAAATTTGATTAAATGATTATAAGGTGGATATTTTAATTTATCACGATAAGAGAGTTCATTTTTAACAAAATCGTCATATTCATATTCTGCGGCCTGCTTAATCGCAAAATGGTTTGGCTGATAGGTCTGTAATATTACTTCTCCATCTGACTCCCCTCTTCCGCAACGACCGGAAACCTGAGTTATAAGCTGAAAAAGACGTTCATGACTGCGAAAATCCGGAATATGCAATCCTATATCGGCAAGTATTATTCCTATAAGAGTGACGTTGTTAAAATCCAATCCCTTGGCCACCATTTGGGTGCCGATAAGAATGTCATACTTATGCCCTTTAAATGCTTTATAAATAGGTTTAAAGCCTTCTTTATCACTTGTGGTGTCTTTATCGGCACGGACAATTCGCGCATCCGGGAATAGCCGTCCGACTTCTTCCTCGACCCGCTGAGTTCCGACTCCGACGTGTTTTATATGAGGTGATTTACATTCGGGACATGTTAGGTTTGGACTTTTTGCGTAACTGCAATAATGACAGACCAATGCATCGCTTTTATTCCCGAATCCACGATGGAATTTTAAACTGACTTCGCAATTAGGGCATTCCTCGGTATACCCGCAATCACGGCATACAACTGCCCTTGCTACGCCACGTTGATTGACGAAAAGGATTATCTGTTCGCGCTTTTCCAGACGTTCTTTAATTTTGTTCTGAAGAGCGCGTGAAAGGACGGAAAAATTCTTTTGCTTAAATTCATCGCGAAGATCCACTACCCTAATTTTCGGGAGATCTTTTTTATTTATGCGTTCTGAAAGTTTTACATAGTTCCATTGTGGACCCGCTTCGCTGTGGACCCGCTTCGCTGTGGACCCGCTTTGCGTTGGCCATGTTGTGGAACCACCACTTGGCCCACCACTTGGCCCACTATTAGGTCCACCACAGGTTTTATAAATGCTTTCCACTCTTGGTGTAGCGCTTCCCAAAATTAACTGACTTCCCCACAATTCACTCAGCATTTCCCCCACATGATGCGCTTGATAATAGGGCGCTGATTCTTGTTTATAAGTCCATTCATGTTCTTCGTCTAAAATCACCACACCTAAATCCTGGACTGGTGCGAAGATCGCTGATCTTGACCCAATCAATACCGGAGCGTAACCGCTTTTAACTTTCCACCATTCCTCCGCCCTCTGCCCATTAGATAGTTTTGAATGGAATAAAGCCAAATGCGGACCGAAATAATCTTTGAAATAATCTATCATCTGTGGTGTAAGCGCGATTTCTGGTACGAGCAGAATTGCCTGTTTTCCTTTTTTTACCACATCTAAAATAACACGTAGATATAATTCGGTTTTACCGGAACCTGTGATGCCGTGTAGTAATACAGGCTTATCGGACGATTGGATATCTTTTAATGCTTTTACCTGCTCGTTTGTCAGCGTGTGTATTAATGACTTAAGAGGGAACTCTTTATAATCCGGCTTTTTATAAGTCGGCTTCTTAACTTCTTCAATTGCTCCTTTTTTTATAAGTGAATCGATTGTAGCTTTAGAGGCATTGATATCCGTTTCCATAACCTCTTCTTTTCCAGAAAGTATTTCAATTACTTCTTTTTGCTTTTTGCCAGTCAGACCATCCGAAGGCGCGGATAATAATCCGCGCCTTCGTTGGTTTGGAATTCGGTAAAAAACCTTCATCGGTTCATCTAACTTTCCTTTCCAAATAGCCGTAGGAATCATTAATCGAAGTGCACGAGTTAAAGAGGTCTGATAATAATGAGCTATCTTTTTAGCAAGTTCGACTTGTTTTTCATCTAACTCAAATGATGTGATCTCCTTAATCGGCTTCACTTTCTTTGGATCGATATCGGATGATGGTTCTGAGCATATATCAACAACAATTCCTGTGACAGTTGTATTACGGAGCGGCATACGTACGCTTTTGCCAATTTTACAAATATCTTCCAGTTCTTTTGGAACTGAATAAGTAAGTGGGTCATCAAACTCCCCTGCCTTTTTCATGATTATTATCTGTGCGTAAAACATATTTTTCTGCATTACTACATTGAAAAACTATACGTACTGCTGTGAAGTTGGCATATAA